>NZ_JBVJLS010000030.1:0-109182 GCF_055584605.1 Nocardia sp. NPDC102475
CGGCGACCAACACGCCCACCGCCGCCGGCGAGGAACCCACGGCGGCCGCCCGCCAGCGTTCGATACCGAAACCTACAAGCAACGCCACGCCGTCGGATGCGGCATCAACCAGCTCAAACAAAACCGCGCCGTGGCAACCCGATACGACAAACTCGCCGTCCGCTACCTGGCCACTGTCCACATCGCAGCCATCAACATCTGGCTTGGCACCGGCTACTTCTTAAACACGGCCTAGCTCGTTCCGGTGGTCCGTGACCGGGGCATCAGACGTGCCTGTCGTCGGTGGGTGTCCAGGGGGCACCGGGCCGTGCGAGGGGTTGGATCGCGCGGCCGTCGACCCATGCGGTCCAGCCGTTATTGCAGGCGATATGCGCCCAGTCCCCGGCGCGGCCGAGGATCTGTAGTTCGACGCCGGGATCGATGCTGGTGATGGGGCCGAGGCTCGGATCGGGCGCGGCCCATGCGTCCAATCCGCCCTCGGGTACCAGGTGGGTCGGGTACCACAGGGCGGCAAGGGGTTCGATGGCGCGGCCGTCGACCCATGCGGTCCAGCCGTTGTTGCAGGCGATATGCGCCCAGTCGCCGGAGCGATCGAGGATCTGGAGTTCGACGCGCGGTTCGATGCGGGCGACGGGCGGCCGGGTCGAGTCGGGAGTGGCCCATGCGGGCATGCCGTTGGCGGGCACCTGGTGGGTCGGATGAAATGCCGGAGTGCTGCCGCGCTCGACCGCCGGTACTTCTTCCGTGGGTACGGCAGACGTGTCGAATGCCGCTAAGCCACCGGCGAACGGCTTGACCACGGCGGGATCCAGCACATCGCGGACCAGCCTGAGCGCGACTTCGGTTGTGGTCTCCAACAATTCGGCACGCGGATTGCGCGCCGCAAGCTCGCGCCAGCATGCGAACCGGGTCGAGAACGTCGAACGGAACACCGTGAAATGGGCGAGCGCGTCCTGTTTCGTTGCCGCACCGTTCATTACGGCAATGCTCCCGGTCGTCAACAGTTGACCGAACGACCGTGCCACCGCGGTCCCGGCATCGGTGAATCGGTACCTGCCGAGCGCCTCCAGTCGAACAAGGCTCAGCGACGCCAGCCGCGCCAGTCCCTCCGTCATCCGGCCGGCCGCCGCCGCGAGTGATACCGGTATGGCGCCCTGGGCGGCGGACAAGGCCCAACGAGTGTCGCCGGCGGCCAGCCCCTTGGCGAGTTGCTCCTCCAGCTCGAGCGCTCGCAGCTCGAGCGGTCCGGCCGCGACGTTTCGACGCAGGACCCCGGCCAGGCGGGCCTCTTGTGCCGCATCGGCGGCGGCGAGCAGTGCGGCGAATGCGATGAGATCGAGGTCGATCGGGGGTGATGCGAATCCGGGGCCGTAGGAGGTGAGATCGAGCAGTTGGTCGACCAGCATGGTGGCCTGGGTGAGCGTTGGCACGACGGTGAAATCGAAGCCCTCGTCGCCGGTCCCGGCCTGCATGACGAAGGTGCCTTCTTCGTCTCCGCGCAGCAGCAGCGCCGCTGTCCGGTTGTCCTGCCCGACGCGGTTGGCGGTGACGGCGGTGACATGCGCGGGATCGGCGGCGATCCGCAGTGCTCCTGTCGCCGGTCCGGTGAGTCGGTCGTCCGCTTCGAGCAGTCCGGTGTCCCGCAGCGCCGCTGCCGGGTCGGACGGCGGGGCCGTCAGCGGCAGCGCGGACCGTGGTCCCGGCTTCAGCCCGGCGATGGACATGGCCGCGGCGAGTTGGTCCGGGTCCAGTCGGAAACGCATCAACATCGTCGACTCCTTCCCGCGTCCGGATCGCCGCGCGAAGGCGGCTCAGTGGGCGTCTCGGGTCGACCGAATCACTTTTATGGTTTCACATGCGGCGATTGCTCAGCAACAGGTCGAGCGGCGGCCTCGACCTGCGAAGTTCGGATCGCTCACGGCATTGATCCGGTCTGCCGGTTAACCCGATCCGACGGCGCGCACCAGGCATCCGCGCAGGGCCGCGATCTTCGACCGCGCAGGTTGCGGCCGAGCTACCGCGGGCCGAGGAACAGGGTTTGGGTGCTGCGGCCGAGCGGACCCTTCTCGTCGAATAGCGCGGACTCGGCCAAGCCGATGCCGTGCGGTTGCGGATAGGTGGCGGCGTCCAGGCAGACCCATTCACCGACCGGCTGCCGGTGCAGCGTGACCGTGAGATCGGTATTGATGAACAGGTATCGGTTCCAATCCAGCACCCGGCTGACACCGTTGCCCGAATCCGCCGCGGCGAGTGTGCGTTCCAGCGGACTCGGCGTGGTACCGGCCACGATCGGATATTTCAGCCGGATCCAGCAGATCGCCGGGCCGGGATCGGCGAACGACCCGGACGCGAAGCGATAGTCGATGCCGGTGTGGAAACCGACGGGCTGAGTCGACGGAAAGTGGGACGGCACCGCCTGATCCGGTCCGGGACGGGCACCGGTCGGCAGGAACTGTTCGGGCAGTTCGAGTTCCGGCTCGGCGAGTTTGAATCGCCAGGCATTCGCCCGCATGACCGGTCCGCGATCGGTGGACAGCGTCGCTTCGATCAGCTCCACACTGCGTCCGGGGCGGGCCACCCGCGTCTGCACCGTCAGTGGCTCCAAGGGAACCGGGCCGAGGATTTCCACCGCGACCCGCCCGACCTGGAATCCGGCCCGCGGCTCACAGCGTTCGATCGCATGCCCGAGCAGCGCGGATGGTGGTCCCGCGTGCTGGGCGTCGGGTGACCACGGACCGCGGGTCAGTTCGGTCGAGACGAACCGATTCGGGTTCGCCGGATCTGGGGTGTAGAAGGCGTCGGCCACGTCGTTGTCCCGTTCCGCTGGGTTGTTCGTACGGTTAACGATTCTGCTACGACGCTACCCCGCGGCAACGAGCCGCCACCGCTACGCCCGGCCGAAGGCCAAGGCGACATTGTGGCCGCCGAAGCCGAACGAGTTGTTGAGCGCGAAGTCGATGCGCTGCTCGCGGGGCGCGCCCGCCACGATATCGAGGTCGATCTTCAGGTCCCGATTATCGAGATTCAATGTGGGCGGGACGATCTGGTCGCGCAGCGTCAGCATGGTGAGGATGGATTCGAGCGCACCGACCGCGCCGATCGAATGGCCGAGTGCGGATTTGGGCGCGTATACCGATGCCTCCGGCGTCACCGCGGTGATGGCATTGGCTTCCGACGCGTCGCCGATCGATGTCGAGGTGGCGTGCGCATTGACGTGCTGAATATCCGAAACCTGCAGTCCGGCAGTGCATATCGCCTTGCGCATGGCGCGCGCGGCGCCGATGCCCTCCGGCTCCGACGCGACGATGTGATAGGCGTCCGAGGTGATCCCCGCGCCCAGCACCCGGCCGTGGATCTGCGCCCCGCGCGCCCGCGCATGCCGCTCGGACTCCAGCACCAGCAGTGCCCCCGCTTCGCCGAAGACGAACCCGTCGCGATCCCGGTCGAATGGCCGAGATGCCCGCTCCGGTTCGTCATTGCGCGTGCTCATCGCCCGCATCATGGCGAAACTCGCGATCGGCACCGCATCGATATGCCCCTCGACGCCACCGGCCACCACCACATCCGCCTCACCGGTGGTGATCAGCCGCCAGGCATGCGCGATCGCCTCCGAACCGGAGGAACAGGCCGATACCGGCGCGAAAACCCCTGCCTTGGCACCGATTTCGAGCCCGACCGTCGCGGCCGGACCATTCGGCATAACCATCGGTACCGACATCGGCGACACCTTCCGGTAGCCGCCGTCGCGCATCGAATCGACGGCATTGATCAGCGCATCGCCGCCGCCGAGCCCGGTGCCGATGACGACCGCGAGCCGCTCACCCTCGACCTCGGGTGCGCCCGCATTGCGCCAGACCTTGCGGCCCAGTACCAGTGCCATCTGCTCGACATACGAGTGGCGGCGCTGTTCGACGCGGGTGAGCTGATCGCCCGGCCGTGACTTCAACTTGCCGCCGATGCGGACCGGCAGATCGTATTCGGCCACGAAATCGTCGGCGAGGATGCCGATACCGCTGTGCCCGGCGAGCAGCCCGGACCAGGTCGCGTCGATGTCGTCGGCGATCGATGTGGTGGCGGCGACCGCGGTGACCACAACGGCCGGGCGAGTTTCTGAAGCGATTGTTACAGTCACGATGTCATGAATACCTGTACCAATCGCTACAGTCAACCCATGGCCCGTCCACTCGACCACGCGAAACGCGCCGACCTGCTGGCCGGTGTCGTCGAATACATCGCCGCCCACGGCCTCGGCGACCTGTCGCTGCGCCCGCTCGCCGCCGAACTCGGCACCAGCTCGCGCATGCTGATCCACTACTTCAGCACCAAGGAAGAACTGCTGGTGCAGGCGCTGACTACGCAGCGCCCGGATATCGCCGCGGTCTTCGCGGGGGTCTCCGATGCGGCGTCATTGCGCGAGCGGCTCGGCGAATTCTGTGCGGTGAATATCGCGGGTGAGGCCACGACGAGTGTCCGGGTGCTGCTGCAGGTGCTGGGGGCGGCCTGTGCGCCGGGTAGTCCCTATGGCGAATACGCGAATGCCGCGATCGCGACCTTCATCGGGACGCTCGCGAATGCGCTACGTCGAATCGAATCCGTCGACGATCCGGAAGCCGTTGCCACGCTGTTGGTTTCGGGGCTGCGCGGCATCATTCAGGATCGGTTGATAACCGGTGACGTGGAGCGCACCGACCGGGCGGCGCGCAGACTGATCGACCAAACCATCCGCTAGGCAACATATTTCGGAGAACGTGAAAACCCTGTGTCGGCCGCACCTTGCGTGTGCGGCCGACACAGGGTTGTCGATGAGGCGCGTCAGGCGAGGGCGATCGCGGCGCAGAGCGCGGCGATGGCGATGAACTGCAGGGCCACCCGGCCGTTGATCACGTTATTCCACTTGTCCTGCAGCGCACGGGCATTCGATGGAATGACGCCGGAGTGCGCCGCGGCGGTCTGCTGGGTGTTCACCGGCTTCGCCACCCGAACGTAGATGCCGAGCCAGGTCACCAGCGCCACGACGGCGATACCCGCCGCGATCGCCGCTGCCGCGTGGCCGACGATCGCCGCGAGAGCCGTTGCCGCAACGGCGGTTACCACACCGCTGATGCCGACGATCGGCATCCTGCGGTCGCCGTAGTAGTGACCCCAGCCCGCCGAGATGGTCACGGTCCGGTCGTCCAGCTTGTCGTACACCGACCGCGTGATCAGTGCGAAGCAGGCATCGGTGCCGTAGACGACGGCGTTCGCGAGGACCGAGACGATGGCGACGACCTGGATGAGTGTGGTGATCATGAGCTGTTCCCGTTCTGTGCTTGTAGCGTTGATAGAGAATCTAGCAACGCTAGAACTCTTCGTCAACCGATATCGGGATTCCGCATGCCGCCGCAACGAGCAGATCGGTAGCGTGTTGTTGTCTGAAGCGCTGGAAACGCTGACGGAATCCCGAATGGGCACGCGGGGGTGTGGTGTCCGAGGGGTTGCTGGAGTGAGCGAGGTTCCGGAGTGCGGCGGCCGCCAGACCCTCGGCGAGCATTCGATCGGATCGGTCGGCGGGATCATGCCTTCGGACTCGGTGACGGACTTGCGATCACTGCCGCCGCGGCGGTGCTGGTCCCGCCGGAACGCGCCGGATAGGCGGGCGCGGTTTCCGAGACCAACCGCGAACTCGGCACCGGCCCTCCGGAAGTTACCGACCCCAGCCGTTTTCGAGCAGGTCGAACAACTCGCGGAACGCGCTCGCCGGATCTTCCCTGGTACTCGCGACTTTGGCGGCTTCCAGTGCGAAGTGGGCGAGTCCCGCGGCCGCGAGATCGCCCGCCGGTGCGCCGGTCGCCTCGGCGATCGCGGCCGCCAATGCGGATTCGTGCCGCAGCAGCATCTGGTGCGCGTACTCGCGCAGCGCGGGCGTCGAGTCGACGAGTCGATGAAAGGCCACGATTCCGGGATCGTCGCTGCGTGCGGTGCGGGTGCGCATCAGATAGCCGCGCAGTGCGTGGATGACCGATTGCCCGGCGGTCCGGTCGCGGACGGCCGCGACCAGGTCGGCCTCGATATCCGCGTCCAGGTCGAAGACCAGTGACTCCTTATTGGGGAAATGCTTGAACAGCGTGCTCAGCGATACATCCGCCGCCTCGGCGACCTCTCGCACGCCGACATTGTCGTAGCCGCGTTCGGTGAACAGCTTTGTCGCGGCATCGGCCAGGGCCTGCCGCGTCTGTGCCTTCTTGCGCTCCCTGCGCCCGGTCGTCGCGGTCATGCGGCAACTCTACCCGATTAGGCTATCTGCACCAAAGTCGGAGCAGTTGTACTTTTGTAGCGACTGTGATTTTCTGAAGCGGGTCGGCAGTCCCCGAACTGCCGAGAAGGAGGTGAGCGGCCATGACCGCAGAAATGACCGAGACGAAGACCGCATCCACGCGACAGATCCGATTGGTACTGGCCGGGGTGCTGCTGGCGATGCTGCTGGCAATGTTGGACAACGCGATCGTCGGCACCGCGATGCCGACGATCGTGCGCGAATTGGGCGGACTGTCCCACGTCGCCTGGGTGGTGACCGCCTACACCCTGCTGTCGGCGATCTCGACGCCGGTATGGGCGAAACTCGGCGACCTGTACAGCCGAAAGACCGTATTCCTCAGTGCCATTGGCGTGTTCCTGATCGGCTCGGTGCTGGCGGGCGCGTCCTGGTCGATGCCCGCGCTGATCGGATTCCGCGCACTGCAGGGCCTCGGCGCGGGTGGTATCGCGGTAACCGCTTTCGCCGTCATCGGTGCGCTGGTCCCGCCGCGGGAACGCGGAAAGTATCAGGGCATGACCGCAACCACGATGGCCGTCGGCACCATCGGCGGACCGCTGCTCGGCGGTGTGATCACCGACGGACTCGACTGGCGCTGGGCCTTCTACATCAATATTCCGCTCGGGCTGCTGGCCTTCACCTGGTCGTGGTGGCGGCTCGACCTGCCCGTCGCGCGCAGGAAGGTGACCATCGACTACGCGGGCGTTCTCGCGCTGACGATCGCGATCGCCGCCCTGGTGCTGATCGCGACCTGGGGCGGTGTCGACTACGCGTGGCTCTCGGCGCAGATCATCGCGCTGGCGGTACTCGCGTTGGTCGCGTTGGCCGCCTTCCTGGTGATCGAACGCCGGGCCGTCGACCCGGTTATCCCGCTGGGGATCTTCCGCACCCGTAATCTCACCCTGGCCGCACTGACCGCTCTGGTCGGCGGCGTGATCATGTTCGGATCGGTGCTGTATCTGCCGCTGTTCCAACAGACGGTGCAGGGGGCCTCGGCCGCGAACTCCGGACTGCTCCTGCTGCCGATGATGTTGCCGCTGCTGGTGGTCTCCCAGATCGTCGGGAAGCGGATGACCGCGACCGGCAAGTACAAGATCTTCTTCATCCTTGGCGGGCTGTTCCTCACCGCGGGCGCAGTACTGCTGTCCACCCTCGACGCCGAAACAGATCGTCTGACAACGGGTTTCGCCATGGCGCTGATGGGCACCGGACTCGGCTTCTCCATGCAGCTTTCCACCGCCGTCGCACAGAACAGTGTCGAAATGGCGAATATCGGCGCGGCATCCGGTGCGGTCACGCTGTTCCGCACCCTGGGCGGATCAATCGGCGTCGCCGCCTTCGGATCCCTGTTCACCAGGTCGCTACAGGGCCATGTACCCACCGAGGGACACGGCTACCTCGCGGCCTTCGCCACCGGCACCGGACACGTCTTTCTGGCCGCCGCCGCGATCTGCGCACTCGGCTTCCTGATCGCCTGGTTTGTCGAAGAAGTTCCGTTGCGCGGCAAGGCTCCCGAGTCGGACTGACGATCTCCGGCGCGGGCCGACGAGGGGTCAGTCCGCGCCGGAGATCGAGTGCGTGTGCTCGAACAACCTGAGCAGCATGTCCGACAGCACAATTCGCTCTTCTCGGCCGAGTGGGGCGAGGATCTCGTCACGCACCTGCCGAGCCTCCTTCTCGAGGTCCCGCAACAAGGCCCGGCCGGTCCTGGTGATCCGCACCGATATTCGACGACGATCGGCGGGATCGCGAGTGCGTTCGACCTGACCGGCACTCGCCAATTCGTCGACGATCTTCGCCACATCGCTCGGATGGATATCGAGCCGCATGCCCAGATCGCGCTGCGCATGCGGCCCGAAATCGGCGAGTGCGGCAAGCACCGCCATATGCCACAGCCGAAGCCCGCGCGCCGCAAGCCGATCGGCGAATCGTCCCCGCGCGACCTTGCCCACCCGCGACAGCAGGTAGGTCTCGAGGCCGAGCAGGCTCGGCGGAAGTGCACGCGCGGAGTCCATGCGACAAATTATAGGGTGCGACCTACGATAGGTTCGCACCTACTAATAAGGAGACAGCATGGACGCCCTGTACTCGAGACTGCTCGTCACCCGTTTCGCCGAATGCTTCGACTTCTACAACGCCGTCCTCCCGGAGCTCATCGGCGCGAAGCTGATCAAAGGCACCGCGGCGGGCCCCTATGCGAACTGGGATGTCGACGACCAAGCGGTACTCGTGCTCTTCGATCGCGGCGCGATGTCCGAAGTCGTCGGCACCACCGATCTGCCCGTCACCGCCGCGCCCGCGCAGGATGCCGTGATGTTCGTCTGCCGAGTGCCCGACGTCGACGCGGGCCTCGACCTGTGCCTGCGCAATGGTGCGACCCTGGCCGCCGCCGCGAACGATCGCCCGAACTGGGGCCCGAACCTGCGCACAGCACACCTGCGCGACCCAGCGGGTACCCTGATCGAGCTCCAGTCCTACTGACGGGCGATGAATTCCGTCCGCCAGCACCGTCGGCACTAATACAGGCACACCGATCGGGAGGACCGCCATGCAGAAAATCGTCACGAACCTCTGGTACGACACCCAGGCCGAGGAGGCCGCCGAGTTCTACTGTTCGCTGTTCGAGGATTCGAAGATCACCAATGTCGTGCCCTACTCCGAGGTGGGTCCGCGCGAAGCCGGGCTGACGATGCTCGTCGATTTCGAACTCAACGGACAGAAGTTCACCGCCATCAACGGCGGCGGCGATTACCACTACACCCACGCCATGTCGCTGCTGGTGAATTGCGACAGCCAGGACGAGGTCGACCGGCTCTGGACGACACTGCTCGCCGACGGCGGCCAGCCGATCGAATGTGGTTGGCTCAACGATAAATACGGTATTCCCTGGCAGATCTGGCCCGTCGAAGCCGACACCCTGTTGACGAGTACCGACCGCGCGGCCGCGAACCGCGCCATGCAGGCGATGCTCGGTATGCAGAAGATCGACCTGCAAGGCATGCGGGACGCCTACGAGGGCAAGATCAGCTGATCTGCCAGGAGCCGACCTCGCGGTATCCGGAGTTGTAGATCGCTGAGCTGTCACCCTCGGTGATCTGGTAGTGCTTCATATTGCCTCCCCAATAGCGCAGGATCCGGCCGAGCTCATCGGCGAGATCGGCCGGCGCGGCCACGCCGTCGGGCAGGGCATCCAGATCTACCTCCAGGATGAATTTCACCCTGAGGAATGTACCGGCGCCCGGTCGGGCCTCGGGCGCTTCGCTGTATGTTCCTCCGATCGCCCGGCGGGGCGCGGACGTGGAAAGGTATCGTCGGGCGGGAAAATTTCACACACCAACGGGGGCTCGCACCAGCGGGCTGAGAGGACGGCTAGCCCATTCGGGCGTTCAGGGCCGTCGACCGTATGAACCTGACCGGGTAATGCCGGCGTAGGGAGGATATTCATGGGCACACCTGTAGATTCCGTGACCACCGGTCCGATCGAAGGCAGCGTCAAGCACTACCAACAGGTCGATGACCTGCGCATTCCGGTGCGCCGGATCAATCTGACCAATGGCGAGCACTTCGACGTCTACGACACCTCGGGCCCGTACACCGATGACACGGCGTCCATCGATCTGGAGGCCGGGCTACCGAAGCTGCGCGACAGCTGGACCAAGCCCGGAGTCGACGGTCCGCCGACCCAGCTGGCCTGGGCGCGGCAGGGCATCATCACCCCCGAGATGCGCTTCATCGCCGCGCGCGAGGGCGTCACGCCGGAGCTGGTGCGCGACGAGGTCGCCGCCGGTCGCGCGGTCATCCCGGCCAATCACAAGCATCCGGAGCTGGAGCCGACCATCATCGGCAAGAAGTTCCTGGTGAAGATCAATGCCAATATCGGCAATTCGGCCGTGTCCTCCTCGATCGCGGAGGAGGTGGAGAAGATGGTGTGGGCCACCCGCTGGGGCGCGGACACCATCATGGATCTGTCCACCGGCAAGAACATTCACGAGACGCGCGAATGGATCCTGCGCAACTCGCCCGTCCCGGTCGGCACCGTGCCGATCTATCAGGCGCTGGAGAAGGTGAACGGCGATCCCACCGCGCTCACCTGGGAGATCTACCGCGACACCGTGATCGAGCAGTGCGAGCAGGGCGTCGACTATATGACCGTGCACGCCGGTGTGCTGCTGCGCTATGTGCCGCTGACCGCCAAGCGGGTCACCGGCATCGTCTCGCGCGGCGGATCCATCATGGCCGCATGGTGTCTGGCGCATCATCAGGAGTCGTTCCTGTACACCAACTTCGCCGAACTCTGCGAGATCCTGGCGCGCTACGACGTGACCTTCTCCCTCGGTGACGGCCTGCGTCCCGGCTCCATCGCCGATGCCAATGACGAGGCCCAGTTCGCCGAGCTGCGCACCCTCGGTGAGCTGACCAAGATCGCGAAATCGCATGGCGTGCAGGTCATGATCGAGGGTCCGGGTCACGTGCCGATGCACAAGATCGTGGAGAACGTGCGGCTGGAGGAGGAACTGTGCGAGGAGGCGCCGTTCTACACCCTCGGCCCGCTCGCCACCGATATCGCACCCGCCTACGACCACATCACCTCGGCCATCGGCGCGGCCATCATCGCCCAGGCGGGCACCGCGATGCTCTGCTATGTCACTCCCAAGGAGCACCTCGGCCTGCCCAACCGCGACGACGTCAAGGTCGGCGTGATCACCTACAAGATCGCCGCGCACGCCGCTGACCTCGCCAAAGGCCATCCGCACGCCCAGGACCGGGATAACGAGCTGTCCAAGGCACGGTTCGAATTCCGCTGGCGCGACCAGTTCGCCCTCTCCCTCGATCCGGATACCGCCCGGGAGTACCACGACGAAACCCTCCCCGCCGAACCCGCCAAGACCGCTCACTTCTGCTCCATGTGCGGACCGAAGTTCTGCTCCATGCGTATCTCCGCCGACGTGCGTGAATATGCCGCGCGCCAGGGGCTTTCGGATACCGAGGCGATCGAAGCCGGGATGGCGGAGAAGTCCGCCGAATTCGCCGACCACGGCGCACAGGTGTATTTGCCGGTCGTGTCGTAAAAATGGCGATAGCCCCGGACCAACGAGTGGTCCGGGGCTTCTACCTGGAAGGTACACGAAGAATCCGCCGCTCAGGAGTGGATTCGCACAAATCGATGCCGAGGGAGTTGCGTGATCAGCGTTCCCGTGGGCCGATCGGGAAACCGAGGGCGCCGAAGGTGGCGTTCAGATTGATCTCGATCTGGGTGAGCAATGCATTGAAGTCGGCGAGCATGGAAACCACGTTCTCAGTGCGACAGCCGACCTGATCCGGTGCGTCGGGAGCCAGGCGGGACTTCAGCCAGTTGAAGGTGTCGGCCATGCCGAGCGACGGAAGGCTCAGGTGTTCGCTGAGGTGGTCGCGTTTGTAGACGATCGACGCACCGTCCGCGCACCACTGCTGGTTCAGGCGATCGGTGGTCCAGATCGGCACGGCCTCGTCCAGGACACCCTGATAGATGAACAGCGGCGCGGTCGGGGTGTGTTTGCCCAGGACGGTCGCGTCGAAGATCTCGCGGATTTCCGGTAGCGCGAGGTACTGCGCGATCGGAATCGTCAGAATCCGTTGGTAATCGGTGAACATCTGGGTCAGTGCGTTGCGTGGCAGGCACTGCGAGTTGGTCCGGTTCATCAGCGCCTTGCCCTCGGGCGTCAGGTACTGATCGGTCACCTCGCGAAACTTGGGGTAGGCGTTGTAGAGCGAGGAGACGCCGATGCCGATGAGGCTGGAGAACATGGATCCGTTGACGTGCAGCAGAGATTCGACATCCGAGACCGGCGCACCGAGCGCGGCCCCTTTCACGTTCAGCTCCGGTGCATAGCTGGGTTGCATCTCTGCGGCCCAGCCGCTGCCCATGCCGCCGCCGGAATAACCCCACAGCGCCACCGGGGTATTCGCGCCGTCGAGGCCGAGCGGTTCGAATCGCTCCGCGGCCCGAATGCCGTCGAGGGTCATGTATCCCGGCTCCTCGGCCACCGCGAGATGTCCGTTGAGGCCCTCGTAGTCCGGCACCGAAATGGCCCAGCCCTGGCTGATCAGCGCGGCGATCGCGATCAGCTCGCTCTGTGAGTGGATGCCTTCGACGCCCGGCAGCCCGGCGCCCTGCTGCAGTACGAACGACGGTGCGCAGGCGATGCTGGCGCTGTCGTAGTAGAACTGCAGCGAGACCAGCGGACGCGACCGGTTCGGATCCGCGCCCGTGGGCAGGATCACGGTGCTGACGGCGGCCGTCGGCTGTCCGAACAGATCGGTGCTGCGGTAGAGCAGCTGCCATGAGCGCACGCTCAGCGGCAGTACGGTCAGCACCGCCAGCTGCACCTCGCGCGAGCGCAGAATCGTGCCGACTTCCTGCGCCTCGAAGCCATCCGGCGGTTGATAGAACGAATCCTGTTGCGGCACAGGCACAGCGGTGGCGGGCGTGGTCGTGACACCCCCGACCAGCAATGCCATCGCTATTGATACCAGCGCGGCTGCCGCGCGCAATCCGCGCATGTGGGTCGGATCTCCATTGATCACTACCACGTCTGCCCCTTCCTCATCGACGTGACAGTGATTACAACACGACTTCCTGTTACCAACAAGAACGCTTTCTGAAACTGCCCCGGCTATGGTCGAGGTATGACCCGCAGCAAATCCGCCGCGCGGCCCGATCCGACTCCGGCGCGGCGCCGCATCCGTGGTCTCGATGCCGAGCAGCGCAGCGCGCAACGGCGCAGCCAATTGCTCGACGCGGCCACCGAACTATTTGCCGAGCAAAGCTTTTCGGGTACGTCGATCGAACAGATCTGTCAGCGCGCGTTCGTCGGGACCAAGGGTTTCTACGATCATTTCGACAGCAAGGAAGCGTGCTACGTCGCGCTGCTCACCCACATCACCGAGCAGATTCAGCAGCGAGCCATCGAGGCGGCCACCGCCTCCGCCGAACTGCCATGGCCGGAGCGCGCGCAGGCCATTGTCGCGGCCTTCGTGCATGCCATTGCCGATGATCCGCGGCTGGCCAAGGTGACATTCGGCGAGGCGGGCGGCATCTCACCTGCGGTGGAGAAGCAGCGGCGCAGTAATCGGCGCTGGTCGGCGGCCTTTCTCGATCAGCAGTGGTCGGGTGCGGCGGCATCGGATCCGGAGGAGCAGCGCAGGCGAATCGCCTTGGCGCTGGCGACCATTGGCGGCATGTTCGAACTCGTCGCGGACTGGCTGCACCATCATGACGACGGTGGCGCGCCCGATATGGTCGATACGCTGATCGAGGATCTGCAGCGGTTCATCGCCGTCGTCGATGCGGGTGTTCGAACTGCCGCGCGTTGAACCTCATTCGCGCGCATGCCAGATGCGCCCGCGGACCTCGCCGAGGCCGATGCGCCGCGCATTCGCACCCGGGGCCGATGCCGTGATGACTACCTCGTCGCCGTCCTCCAGGAAGGTCCGGTGCAGTCCGTTCACCGTGACGGGTTCGGCTCCGCCCCAGGACAATTCGATGAACGAACCACGCTCGTCCGGCTCCGGTCCGGAGATGGTGCCGGACGCGTAGAGGTCGCCGGTGCGCGTGGCGGCACCGTTCGCGGTGAGATGCGCCAGCATCTGCGCGGGTGACCAGTACATCCGGGAATACGGTGGATGCGAGACGGTTTGGCCGTTCCAGTGCACGGCCAGGTCGATATCGAGGCCCCACCGCTCGCTGCCCCGCAGATAGGGCAGTGGTTCGGGTTCTTGCTTCGGTAGTCGAATGCGGGCGCTTTCCAAGGCGGCCAGCGGCGTTATCCACGCCGAGAACGAGGTCGCGAAGGACTTGCCGAGGAACGGTCCGAGCGGCTGATACTCCCAGGCCTGGATATCGCGCGCGGACCAATCGTTCACCAGCGCGACGCCGAAGACGTGCTCGGCGAACTGGTCGATATCGATCGGTGTGCCTAGTTCGGATCCGACGCCGACCACGAATCCGAGCTCGGCTTCTATATCGAGACGTTGCGACGGTCCGAAATTCGGTGTGCCGGAGGTGGTTCGGAGTTGGCCGTGCGGCCGCACGACCTCGGTCCCCGAGACTACGACGGTGCCCGCGCGGCCGTGATATCCGACCGGCAGATGCCGCCAATTGGGCAGCAGCGGTTCGGCATCGGGGCGAAACAGCCTGCCGAGGTTCGTCGCGTGGTCGATGCTGGCGTAGAAATCGACATAGTCACCGATCTCTACTGGCAGCTTGGTACGCACATCGTGCAGTAGATGTACTGCTTCCCCAGGGATTTCGTGAGCGATCAGCTCGTGGATCCGCTCGCGCGCCTCGCGCCACCGACGTGGCCCCGCCGCCATGAAGGCATTGAGACTCGGCTCGGCAAATACCGGATCCTCCAGTGCCGCAGCCAGATCGATGACTTGCTCGCCGAGTCGCACACCGACCCGGAAGTCCTGGCCCTCCGGCGCGAAGACGCCATAGGGGAGATTGTTCGGACCGAAGAGGGTGTTGTCGGGAACCTCGATGCGGGTCTTCATGCCGGCCCACGGCGCTGATTCGCGTGCGGGCGCTGATTCGGTTGCCGGTATCCGTCGGACTGCGGTCCGCGACCGGACCAGGTCCACGCATATCCGGGATCCTCGCAGGCCAGCGCGCCTTCGCCGAGTTCGAGCGGTCGGAAGGTGTCGACCATGACCGCGAGTTCATCGAAGAAATCGATGCCGATACTGCGCTCATACGCGCCCGGCTGCGGACCGTGCGCATAACCGCCGGGATGTACCGACACCGAACCCTGCCCGATGCCGGAACCCCTGCGCGCCTCGTAGTTTCCGCCGCAGTAGAACATGATCTCGTCGCTGTCGACATTGGAGTGGTAGTACGGCACCGGAATCGATAGCGGGTGGTAGTCGACCTTGCGCGGTACGAAATTGCACACCACGAAATTGGTTCCCTCGAATGCCTGATGGGCGGGCGGCGGCTGGTGCACCCGGCCGGTGAGCGGTTCGAAATCGGCGATATTGAAGGTGAGCGGATACAGGTAGCCGTCCCAGCCGACCACATCGAACGGGTGCGTCGCGTAGATCATCCGCGTGCCGACCACCCGACCGCCGGGTCGATGCTTCACCAGCACCTCGATATCGGTTCCGGTGGCGACCAGCGGTTCCCCCGGCCCGTGCAGATCCCGCTCGCAGTACGGCGAATGTTCCAGCAGCTGACCGAATTTCGAGAGATAGCGTTTCGGCGGCGTGATGTGGCTGGATGCCTCGATCACATACGCGCGCAGCGGTTCCGGGCCGCTCGGTAGCCAGCGGTGCGTGGTCGCGCGCGGAATCAGTACCTGGTCGCCCTGCCGCGCGGGGACGGTGCCGAAGACCGTTTCGACAACGGCCGCACCGGATTCCACGTACACCAGTTCGTCGCCGATCGCATTGCGGTACAGCGGTGACGCACCCTTGGCTACCACATACGAGATCCGCACATCCGCATTGCCCAGCAGCAGTCGACGGCCGGTAACCGGATCGGTTCCGGCCGGGGTATCGCCGGGGAAGAGGTTGTGCAGGCGCAGATGTCGATGGCGCAGTGGATGATTCGGGGTGAGGGTCTGGTCCGGCAGCTCCCATACCGTCGAATCCACAATGGCGGGCGGCAGGCCGCGGTGATATAGCAGCGAGGAATCGCCGGAGAAGCCCTCCTCGCCCATCAGCTCTTCGTAGTAGAGCCGTCCCCGGTCGTCTCGATGCTGGGTGTGCCGCTTCGGCGGCACCGCTCCCACCTGCCGATAGAACGCCATGACCGCACCTCCGGCTGGACCGCTGGATTTGCTTCCATCGTAGTGCCGGAAGGGCCGGTACGGTGGACATTTTGTCGGTCCTCTGCCGTCTTCTGCGGCATTTCGCCTAGCGATGGGGTGAAGTGCTGAACAATTGTCAGGCGTGACGCAATGCGCGGTACACGGCCGCCCCGACAAAGGCTCCGAGGCTCTGCGGATCCCAACCGCCCTCGCCCGCCAGCAGCGTGCGCACCGCGCCCTCACCGGCGGACACCCACAGCTCGACCAGCACCGGCAACTTGCGCTCGGCGTCCTCGGTGCCCCACGCGCGCAACGTCGGTCGCAGCAGCGTGGTGCAGCGCTCGATGGCGAGCTTGCGACCGCGCCCGAACGAATCCGCTACGGCCGGATCGGGATTGCCGTACAGCAGCCGCCACGCATCCGGTCGCTCGGCCGCCTTCTCCAGCAGTGCGCGGAAACCATCGACGAAAACGGTCTCGTCCGCGTCGACATCGCGGGGCGGGAGCACCTCGAGTACTCCGCCGACCAGAAAACTCTCTTCGCGCTGGATAAGCGCTTCGATCAACTCGACGCGATCCGGGAAGCAGGCGTAGACCACCGGTCGGGTCACATTCATCCGATCGGCGATCGCGGCCATGGTGACCGCCGCGACGCCGTGCTCGACGGCAATCGCCAGTGCGGTGTCGAGCACTTGGGGGCGGCGCCGCTCCGGGCCCAAATGCTGTGCCCGCTGCCGTGGCTGCACCGCCGTCTCGCTACCCATGGGCACCAAGATATCAGCGTTGTTCGCCGGTTTTGCGCTGGTACCGGGCCTGAAGATCGAATTCCTACATTCGTGAATGGTAGTTCTGCAGTCGCGAGTGAAGTCGCCGTAGCATGCCGGGACGATCTAGCTCCCCGGCCGAGGTAGCAATGCACTCGGCGTTGTAGCGCGACTCGACGAGGGGCAGGGAGGCAGGTCGGTTCGAAATCTCGTTCAACCCGGAACCTGCGAATTCGCCGAGTTTGATCGTGGTCGAGGATCATAATCGGTTGGCGTGGTTCAGCCTTGGATACACCGCCGCCGGGTTGCTGGTGCACGGTCGTAGTGTGCGGGTGGTGGACGATCGTGAGGTCACCCTTGGCCTGGTAGGCGATATAACCGACCTACTGACCTTGTGCTGTGACTGCCTCTATGGTCGGCGCGCGCAGCTGGGCGTGTAAGGAATCGGCGATGGGCGGGGAGGCCGTGTGAGTCATAAGCAGGGGTACCGGGTCGAGCTTGCGCCTGATGCGGAGCAGGTGGTGGCGATGGGGCGTCATTGCGGGCTGTCGCGAGTGGTGGAGAACTTCTGTCTCGAGGTTGTGCAGAAGATGTGGGCGCAGCGTAAGGCGGAGGAATCGTACGGCCTCACCGGCGATGAGTTGACTGAAGTGCCATGGACGGCACCAGCGTTGGAACGGGAATGGCGGGCCGCCCATCAACAGCGGTACCCGTGGTTCAGCGAGAACAGGATGTCCTCGCGGGTGCCGAAGGAGGCGTGCCGGGTCCGTGCTGCCGGATTCGCCAACGATCCGGGAGCAGGGCGGGCGTTGGTGGATCGCCTTCCAACTCGAGGTGGATCGCGACGAGATCAACACGCGGCGCCGCGTGCCCGAGTATGCGCCGAAATGCGGTATCGACCTCGGGCTCAGGACCTTTGCCGTCATCATCAACGACGACGGCACAAGTGAGGAAATCCACGCACCGGAGCCGTTGAAGGCCGCGCAGCGTGGGCTGGCGCGTGCCAACCGGAAGCTGGCTCGCTCCGAACCGGATTCGAAGAACCGGGCAAGGCGCGTGCGCGGGTGGCACGGTTGCATCTGCGTGTCGCGCACCGGCGCCGGGATTTTCTGCACAAGACCACCACGAGGTTGGCGAGAACCAAGTCGGCCATCGCGGTGGAGACGTTGAATGTCAAAGGAATGACCGGTAATCGGCGACTCGCGCGCGCCGTGAATGACGCCGGGTTCGGTGAGTTCGTTCGTCAGCTCGGGTACAAGGCCGACTGGTATGGGGCGAGGTTGTGGAAGGCTGATCGCTGGTTCCCGTCGTCGAAGACCTGCCGATCGTGCGGTCGAGTCCATCACGGTCTGCTCCTGGCCGACCGGACCTGGATCTGTGCCGGTTGCGACGTCGTGCACGATCGGGACCGCAACGCAGCCTCGAACCTGCTGACCGCAATGCTCGCTGCCCTCAGTGCTGAGATCGAAAGACCTCGCCGGGAAGTTCCCCGGAGAGGTGAAACGCCTCGTGGAGACTGTGTAAGACCTGATCTCCCTTGTGGAGTGGGCCGTGGTTGATGAAGCAGGAAGAATCTCGGTGAGACAATCGCCGAGACTCACGCAACGGTATCTGTTCTTCGTCGCCGAAAATCGATGGCGCCATTGCAGATGTGCCCGACCAGCTCTTCGTCGTCTTCGTTCGCGAATTTTCCATGAATGCACTCACCCTGCACACCATGCCTGCCGCGACCAAGTCCCAGCAGACCCGCGCGACGGATCTGGTGCGGTGTGCATGATCCCCTTTTGACGTCGAGTTGGACACCGAGCCACTGAAGACTTGGGTGCGGTGATTATGCGACGGAGTGAAAACGAATCGCACACGGACACGGAGTATCTGCTCGCATCGTCGGCCAATGCCGCTCATCTGCAGCGATCTATCGGACAGCTTCGGGCCGGAGATGTCGCGTTGCACGATCTCTTGGAAACCGACAACGGCGGCTCCTAGTCGGTGAATTCCGCGATCACCGGGGCGTGGTCGCTGGGGCTCTTGCCTTTTCGTTCCTCGCGGTCGACCATCGCGTCCTTGGTGCGGGCGGCGAGGGTGGGGGAGGCGAGGATGAAATCGATGCGCATGCCTTCTTTTCGGGGGAAGCGCAGTTGGGTGTAGTCCCAGTAGGTGTAGACGCCGGGGCCGGGGGCATAGGGGCGCATGACGTCGGCGAAGCCGGTTTCGACGATGGCGTCGAAGGCGTCGCGTTCGGGTTGGGAGGTGTGGGTTTTGTCGGCGAAGAATTCGACGGACCACACATCGTCGTCGGTCGGGGCGATATTCCAGTCGCCGACCAGGGCGATCTGTGCCTCCGGATTCTCGGCGAGCCACTGGGCACCGTTGGCGCGCAGGGCGGCGAGCCATTCCAGTTTGTAGGTGTAGTGCGGGTCGTGCAGGGTGCGGCCGTTGGGGACATACAGGCTCCACACCCGGACCCCGCCGCAGGTCGCACCGAGTGCGCGCGATTCCACGATCGGGGTGCTGATCAGCGATTCGGCCGCATCCTTGTCGAAGCCGGGCTGGTCCGGGAACGCGGCTTCCACATCGTCGAGGCCGATGCGCGAGGCGATGGCGACACCGTTCCACTGGTTCAACCCGATATGGGCGACCTCATAGCCGAGTTCGTCGAAGCGCTCGAACGGGAACTGGTCGTCGCGGCATTTGGTTTCCTGCATCGCGAGCACATCGATGTCCTGGCGGTCGAGGAAGTCCGCGACCCGGTCGAGGCGGGAGCGGATCGAATTGACGTTCCAGGTCGCGAGACGCACGGATGCCTTCCTTCGCAATGGGCTATAGGTCTGTTGTACCGCAGGAGGAGTTGGTTCAGCGAGAGCCGTCCGGCACGGCATAGCGGTAGGTGTGGTGGTCGAGGAAGCCCAACTCGTGATACATCGCGATGGCCCCGGTATTTTCGGCCTCGACCTGGAGATAGGCGTGGGTGGCGCCGCGGTCGGCGCCCCAGCGGATCAGCTCCGCGCAGATCAGCGAACCCAGTCCGTGCCTGCGGTGTTCGGCCGCGACCGCGACGCAGGTCAGCCCGATCCAGCGGCGGCCGTCCGGTGCGGTGGTGAGTGCGCCGCGGCCGATCGCGATGGGCTGCGGCAATCCGAGCGACGCGAAACCCACCTCGCCGTCATGTACGGCCGTCAGTACCTCTACTACCGGTGGTGTCGAAACAGGCTGTGTCGCAGGATCTTCGCCGCTGTAGCGGTGCATCGACAACCAGGCGTCATCGGGGGCGGGCACGATGCGCACCATCCGCGGCCCCTGTGGCAGTACGAAATTCTCGATATCGATCGCCAGCAGCCGGGTTTCCCGCCAACTGCGCCAGCCCGGCGGCAGCGACGCGAGCCGATCCGGCAGCGCGATCTGCACCGGCAGCCCGTGCGCGGTGTACCACTCGCCGATCCGCTGCAGCGTATCCGCGCCCCGCGCCGCCGGGCCGTCCGAGCTGCCAAGCGGCACAGCGGAATTGGCACGATTGGTATAGCCGTTTCCGGCCCGCAACAGCCAGCCGTCGAGCCAACCCTGTTCGACACCTGGCCAGCCGTAGGCCGCCGCGGCCTCCAGTGCCCGGATCTCCCTGGTTCGAATCGGCCTCGGCCCCAACGCTTTCATCGCGACCACCCGATCCACCGCGACCGCGACGACCTGCCCGTCCGCGGCACGCACGGTAGGCGGATCCAGCGAAACCAGTTCGCCGATCACATCTGTGAGTGGTTGTGGGTAACCCGCTGGCAACCGGTACCGCAGCACCACGCGCCTACCCAACTGGATATCGGGCAATAACGAATCGCCCGCAGGATCAGTCATCGTGTCCGAACGGGTCGGGCACGGTACCCGGAATCCAGCTGAGTCCCGGTGTGCCCCAACCGTTCCGCTTGATCGCCTTCTTGGCCGCGCGGGCATTGCGGCCGATCAGCACATCCACATAGAGGAATCCGTCGAGATGTCCGACCTCGTGCTGCAGCATGCGCGCGAAGAAGCCCTTGCCCTCGATCTCGACCGGTTCCCCGTGCTCATCGGTTCCGGTGACGCGGGCCCATTCGGCGCGACCGGTGGGGAACTGCTCACCGGGCACCGACAGGCAGCCCTCGTCATTGTCATCGGGATCCGGCATCGTCTCCGGAATCTCCGAGGTCTCCAGCACCGGATTGATCACCGCGCCCTTGCGTCGCACGGCCGAACCGTTGGCACCGACATCGGGGCAGTCGTAGACGAACAGCCGCAGCGGCACGCCGACCTGGTTCGCGGCCAGTCCGACGCCGTTGGCGGCATCGAGGGTCTCGTACATATCCGCGATCAGCTCGGCCAGTTCCTCCGGCGTCTGGCTGACCTGCTCGGTCGGATTGTGCAGAACCGGGTCACCGACGATCACGATGGGGAGGATTGCCATGGGGGCAATTATTGCCGATTGGCTCGTACGAGTCGCAGCCGCCGCGATCACGGGTGGTCGCGACTCGCTACCGATCGGTAGCGAACACGCCGCGACAGTGCTGGGGCAATCCAGCGGCCCGTGGTTGAATGTTCCGCGACGTACAAGCATCATTTTCGTCTGGTGGTCACTCGGCGAGGGAGCAAGATGGACGGCGCAGCGGCTCGGAATCTTTCCGGGATCCAGGACGGCCCTTCTGCGAGCGAAGATGTCACGGCAGCCCAGCAGGTCGATGGTGACGGTGACGGCCTCAGCCGTCGCGAACACGACA
The DNA here is from genome assembly GCF_055584605.1 of Nocardia sp. NPDC102475. Lineage (NCBI taxonomy): Bacteria > Bacillati > Actinomycetota > Actinomycetes > Mycobacteriales > Nocardiaceae > Nocardia > Nocardia sp. NPDC102475. Next base: position 21,577 of record NZ_JBVJLS010000030.1, read on the forward strand.
TCCTGGCCTTCGAACGGCAATGGTGGAAATACGCCGGGGCTAAAGAAGAGGCCATTCGTGAACTGTTCGGCATGTCGCCGACCAGGTACTACCAGGTACTCAATGCCGTGGTGGATCGGCCGGAGGCACTTGCGGCCGATCCCATGCTGGTAAAGCGGTTGCGTCGACTGCGGGCGAGCAGGCAGAAGGCGCGAGCCGCTCGGAGGCTCGGCTTCCAGGTATGACGCGCCGCCGTAAAGGCGGACCCTGCGCAGAGACCACAGGGGCCGGTTTGCGGATAGGGTCATTGGCGTGAGCGAGCGTCAGCGAGTGAACCGTCAACACAGCGCGCCGTGGCGCACGGCGGAGCCGAGCGCCAGCGAGGCGCAGCCGTGAGCTACCCGAATCCCACCTCCGGCGGGCCGCCGTTGCGCGCGCTGGCGATGGTGTTGATCGCGCTGGCCATCGTTTTCGCGGGGCTCGGCGCGATGTCGTTATCGAGTTCGGATTCCGATACCTCGGGGGCGGGTGATCCCTCGAGCACAACGAGTCGGGCCGCCGCCACCACGGCGGTCGCGACGACCAACTCGCCGGTGCAGACCACGAGTGCGGCACTGACCAGTTCGGCGCCGGCCACCACGAAGCCGTCGACCACAACGGCGTCGCCGACGACAACCACGGCGAATCGCGCTGTCCCGGTACATGTTCTGAACAACAGCACCATTGTCGGACTGGCCTCGCGCACCGCGGGCGAGCTCACCGCCAACGGCTGGACGATCGCCGAGGTCGGCAACTATCCCGGCCCCAATCTCACGAATACGACTGTGTACTACGGCAATAACCCCGGCGAGAAAGAAGCCGCACTGGCCATAGCCGATGAACTGGGCGCGACCGCCGAGCTGCGCTCCGGTGGGTCGGGTTCGGGCGTGACGGTAGTTGTCACGGGCAACTGACCGGTCCGGGGGCTCGCGACACGGCCCGGTCACGGGTGCGACACGGCGGGCGTGGCATCATCTTGTCCGGTAACGAACGTGTCCACCCAGCTTTACTCGTAAACTCGGTACTCGTAAAGGAGTTCCCCGATGGCCCCGTCCACAACTCGTCGCCCGTCCTGGCGCACTGTGACCCCGGTGCTCGCTGTCGCGGTCTTCGGGCTCGCCGCCTGCTCGAACAGTCAGGAGTCGAGCGACGTCCAGGGAACTACGCCGCCCGTGTGGACCGGTGCGTCCGCCCCGCCGGCCGGTGAATCCGGCACCGAGACGGGCGCCCCGAATGCCAACACCGGGGTGAAGGTCGACCTCAAGGACCCTGCGGGTTCCTCGGTCGCCGTCGCGAACATCACCAAGGACGGCAATCACCTCCAGGTCAGTATCGAGGCGCACGGCTTGCGTCCCGGTTTCCACGGCCTGCACATCCACCAGGTCGGCAAGTGCGAGCCCAATTCGGTAGCGCCCACCGGCGGACCCGCGGGTGACTTCCTGTCGGCCGGCGGGCACCTGCAGGTCGGCAGCGCCAACGCGCATCCGGCCAGCGGCGACCTGACCTCGCTCGAGGTCCGTGCCGACGGTTCGGCCAAACTGGTCACCACCACCGATGCGGTGACGCTGGATGACATCAAGGGCAAGGCCCTGATGATCCACGCCGACGCCGATAACTTCGGCAATATCCCCAACCGTTATGTCCGCGCCGACGGCGTTGCCGGCCCGGACGACACCACACTGGCGACGGGCGACGCTGGCGGTCGCATCGCCTGCGGTGTAATCCAGTAGCAAGGTCACCGATATGGCCGGGACAGCAATCGCGCGGGTTCCCTTCCCCGGGTCGCCCCGGCCGACCATCGGTATCGAATGGGAGATCGCGCTCGTCGACAAGGTGACCCGCGATCTGTCGAATACCGCTGCGGCCGTATTCGATTCGCTCGGTGACCTACATGCCTACGACGGAACCCCGCAGGTCACCAAGGAATTACTGCGCAATACGGTCGAGCTCGTCACCGGTGTGCACAACACCGTGGGCGAGGCGGTCGACGATCTGCGCGGCACCATGGATACCGTGCGCCGTGCCGCCGATCTGCTCGGCGTCGATCTGTTCTGCGCGGGCACCCATCCGTTTGCCCAGTGGTCGGCCCAACAATTAACGCGCTCAGCGCATTACGACGAACTGATCGATCGCACCCAGTGGTGGGGCCGCCAGATGATGATCTGGGGCGTCCATGTGCATGTCGGAGTTTCGCACGGCGAGAAGGTTTTTCCGATCCTCAACTCGCTGCTGCTGTCGTATCCGCATCTGCTGTCGCTGTCCGCGTCCTCGCCGATGTGGGCGGGCGCCGATACCGGCTATGCCAGCAACCGAACGTTGATGTTCCAGCAGCTGCCCACCGCCGGTCTGCCGTTCCAATTCGAAAACTGGACCCAGTTCGAGCATTTCGTGCACGACGAGATGAAGACCGGGGTTTTCGAACAGCTCGGCGGCATGCACTGGGATATCCGGCCCGCACCGAAATGGGGCACCATCGAGGTGCGCGTCTGCGATGGGATCTCGACCCGCGCGGAGCTGGCGGCCATGGCCGCGCTCATCCACTGCCTGATCGTCGATCTCGATCAGCGCCTCGAAAACGGCGAGACGCTGCCGACCATCCCGCCGTGGCATGTCCAGGAGAACAAATGGCGCGCGGCCCGCTACGGCCTGGACGCGATCGTCATCGTGGACGACGACAGCAATGAGCGGTTGGTCACCGATGATCTGATGGATCTGCTGCAGCGGTTGGAGCCGACCGCCAAGCGGCTCGGTTGTGCGGACGAACTCGCACTGGTGGCGGAGATCCCACAGCGCGGCGCGTCGTATCAGCGGCAGCGCAAAGTGGCCGCGAGCACCCAGGGGGATCTGGTCGCGGTGGTCGATGCCCTGGTCAAGGAGTTGGACCAGTAGTTCCGCCTGGTCGAAAGGTCGGCTGACGTTCAGCTGGTCAGGGGGATGGCGTTCATCCGCCGTTTACTATGGTCGACGTGCTTGTCGAAGATCCGGGTCAAAAGGGTGGCAGCGTCTCCGCGGCGCGAGCGACGGGCCCGCAGGCGGTAGCGGAGCGTAACCACGGAGGGACCCGGGAGCGCCGCAAATCGAATACCGAGTGGGTGCGCGTGCCGCGCTCGCGGATCTGGACGGCGGCCGCGATCGCGGCGGTGCCGGTGCTGCTCATCGCCCTAGAGGTGGGTTCGATCGGGCACGATTTCGAGGGACCGCTCGGCAGTCTGTGGCACGACTATGTCGGCACACCCAAGTCCATGTCGGTGCCGTGGGCCGGACTCATTCTGGCCCTGGTCGGAATCTCCAAGCGCCGCAGGATGATCGCGGTCGGCATCGCGGCGGGTATCGACGTGGTGTGGGCGAGTATTCGACTGCTGAGCGGCGAGTCGTTCGCCATCGGCAATGGGCCGACGCTCGTGCTCACCGGTCTGGCGCTGGTCGCCGGATTCCGCTGGAGCGGGCGGGAGCGACGCAATGCGCTGCACGCCGCCGCGCTGGGCGCATTGCTGGTGCTGGCCACCAAGGTCGGTGATGTGTGGCTGCACATTACGGTCGTCAGCCGCCCACAGGTCTATGACGTCTATGTGGCGCTGGCCGACCATGCGCTCGGTGATCCATCCTGGGTGATGGGCCGCGTGGTGGATGCGCTCGGACCGGTGGTCTATGCGGTGCTGCACTGGGTCTATATCGAACTGCCGGTGGCGGCGATCGTCGTCGCGGTGTGGCAGCTGCGCCGGGTGGTATCGAGCGGGGTGTGGCCGACCCACTATCTGGTGCGCACCTTCCTGGTGCTCGGACTGCTCGGTCCGGTCATCTACGTGATCTTCCCGGTGGTCGGCCCGATGTTCGGTTACGGTGCGGATGGCCACGGCATGCAGGTGGGCAACTTCTGGCCCGATTTCGTCCCGCCGATCGATCGCAATCCGACGCCGCTGTCCTTCGACTCCTTCACGCCACGCAACTGCATGCCCTCCATGCACACGGCTTGGGCGCTGTCGGTCTTCGTGCACACCCGCCGGGACACGGACGGCTCGCAGGCTCCGCTGTGGCTGCGCTGCCTCGGCGCGTTCTGGTTGGCCGCCACGCTGACCGCGACGCTGGGCTTCGGCTACCACTACGGCGTCGATCTGGTCGCCGGTGCGGTGCTGTGCCTGACCGTCGAATCCGCGTTGCGCGATCCCGAGCGTGGCTGGGGTTGGTTCCGGGTGCGCCTGGTGCTGTTCGGTGTGGTGATCCTGGGCGCGCTGTTGCTCTCGTTCCGCTATCTGGCGGTTTCGATGGCCGAATATCCGGTGCTGGCCGGGACTGTCGTGCTCGCGCTGCTCGCCGCTATGGCAGCGGCATTCCATGCGACGTGGTTTGCCGGGGCTCCGGTGGTCGAGGCGGAAGAGGTTCCGGTCGGCGCTGCTCGATAGCTCTGAGCGCTATCCCGCTTACAACGTGTCGTCGCGCAGTTCATTCACCCGCAGCAGCCCGTCGCGGTAGCGCTGCTCCCGATACGCCGTGCGCCCGATCAGATGCGCGATGACCGGCGCGGTGAGCAGCGTGAACAGCCCGACCAGCGCCAGCAGCCAGATATTGCCGTGCCCGCGCAACTGGATCGCCACCCCTTCCAGAACCAGGATCAGGCCGACGACCTGGGGTTTGGTGGCGGCGTGCATGCGCGAGAGAGTGTCAGGAAAGCGCACGATCGCGATCGACGCGGTCAGCGCGAGTGTCGCGCCGCTCAGGATGAGGACGCCGGAGGCCAAGTGCCACAGATTCATACGTCATCCCGAACGCGGAATCGGGATACCGCTGCGGAGCCGAGGAAGCCGACCAGCGCCAGCGCGACGATCGCGGGAACGACCGTGGTGTCGTCGCTGTAGGCGGCCCAGACTGCCAGGCCGGAGGCGGCGATGGCCATCAGCGAATCGATGCCGACAACTCGGTCCAGGGTGTTCGGACCGGCCAGGATGCGGTAGCTGACGATCACCGCGGCGGCCATCAGCATGATGCCCGCCACAATCGCGACGACGTTCACGACTCCACCTCCGGAGTTGTTCGGGCCGAACGCCATTCGGTGGGGCGTTCGAACGACGAGATGAGCAGCCGCTCCAGGCGCCGGGTGATCCGGTAGAACGTATCGACCGCCTTTTCGCTGCTCATGTCCAGGACGTGCACATAGAAGACACAGCGCTGCCGGTCGATCTCCAGCACCATGGTGCCCGGAATCAGATTGAGCACATCGGCGCACAGCACCAGCACCAGATCGGATCGCACACTGAGATTCACCCGCAGCACACCGGAGACCGGCGGCGGCGCCGGACGGATCGCGAACCAGGCCACCTGCAGACTGGATTCCAGTGCGTAATACGAACTGACGACGATCAATGCGATCAGCGACAGCGGATGTAGGCGTCCTGATACCGGCACGCGCGGCAGCGGCAAGGTCAGCATGATCAATGCACCGACGAGGAGACCGGCCAGCAGATTGCCCACACTGAGATCACCCCAGAGCGTCAACCACACCGCCGTCAGCCACAACAGCACGCCTACGCGCACGACTGTCGATCGATTCGGGACAAGGCGACGGGCGGTGCTCATCGGATCGTTCCCTTCGCCTCGGCATGCGAATTGCCGAGCACCGCACCGACATACACCGCCGGATTGCTCAGATCGTCGGCGGCGCGGTCCGCGATGCGCAGAATCGGACCGGCGAATACGGTCAGGCACAGACCGACCACCACGAGCGCCGCTGTCGAGCCGACCATCAGCAGCGGCATCCGCCCCGGATCGGTGCGTTCGTCATAGAGCACATCGGTGGAATCCTCCACCAGAGTCGGTGGTTTCGCCGCGGTGAGATGCCCCTCCGGCGCCTCGACCCGCGGCCGCCAGAACGCCTTGCTCCAGACCCGCGCCATGGCATACAGCGTCAGCAGGCTGGTCAGCACCGACCCCGCGACCAGCACCCAGGCCAATACGCTGCCGGCCGCCGCACCCGCCTGCAGTAATGCCACCTTGCCGATGAATCCCGAGAACGGCGGTATACCACCGAGATTCAACGCGGGCAGCAGGAACAGGATCGCCAGCAGCGGACTTGCCGCCGCCAGACCACCGAGTCGTCGCAGCGATACCGATCCCGCCTGCCGCTCGATCAGTCCGACCACCAGGAACAGCGCCGTCTGCACCAGAATGTGGTGCGCAACATAGAACACCACGCCGGAAAGCCCTGCGGCGGTGGAGAGTCCGATGCCGAACACCATGTAGCCGATGTGGCTCACCAGGGTGAACGACAGCAGGCGCCGGATATCGCTCTGCGCGATGGCGCCGAAGATGCCGACCACCATGGTGAGCAGGCCGCAGACCAGCAGCACATTGTCGAATCCGCCGTCCGGGAACAGCAGGGAGTGCGTCCGGATGATCGCGTACACACCGACCTTCGTCAGCAGGCCCGCGAAAACGGCTGTCACCGGCGCGGGTGCGGTGGGGTAGGAGTCGGGCAGCCAGTTCGAGAGCGGGAAGACCGCCGCCTTGATACCGAAGGAAACCAATAGCACGGCGTAGACGGCCATTCGAATACCGTTGGGCACCTGGCCCATTCGCACCGCCAACTGGGCCAGGTTCAGTGTTCCGGTGGCCGCGTAGGCCAGCGCGATGCCGGTCAGGAAGATGAGCGACGACACCATCGAGACCATCACATACGCGATACCGGCGCGGATCCGGTCGGCGGTCGCGCCCACAGTGAGCAGCACGAACGATGCGGCGAGCAGGATTTCGAAGCCGACGAACAGGTTGAACAGATCACCGGCCAGGAATGCGGCCGAAACGCCCGCGGTGAGTACGAGATACGTCGGTCGATAGATCGAGGTCGGCTGGCGCTCGTCACCGTCGCGGATGTTCTGGCCCGCACCGTAGACCGAGACCGCGAGCAACACGATCGCGGAGACGAGCAGCATGGCCGCGGATAGTCGATCGACGACCAGCGTGATGCCGATCGGCGTACCCCAGCCGCCGACCTGCAATGCGGTGGTCCCTTCGCGATCGACCAGATACAGCAGCACCCCGCAGATGCCCACCACGACCGACAGCACGAAAATCATGACGAAGCGCTGGATACGCGGCCGCCGCCCGAATACCAGCGTGCCCGCCGCCCCGAGCAGGGGCGCCAGGACCGGTAGCGGCGCGAGCGTGGTCAGCAGACTCAATGCGCCGGATCCTCTGCCTCGCGCCGGGCCGCGACCTCGGCGTCCTCCGGATCGTTCTGCACGGTGTCGGTGGTGGTGAGGATGTAGGAGCGATAGGCGAGGGCGAGCACGAAGGCCGCCAAACCCATGGTGATCACGATCGCGGTGAGCACCATGGCCTGGGCCAGCGGATCGGCCATATCCCCGCCCTCACCACGGATCGGTGGCCGACCGTCCCGTCCACCGACGGTCAGGATCAGCAGATTCACCGCATTGCCGAACAGGATCATGCCGAGCAGCATCTTCGAGACCGCGCGTTCGAGGATCAGATAGACACCGCACGCGACGAGAATCCCGATCAGGATCAGCAGGGTCAGATTCGCACTCACTGGAAACGTCCTTGCGTCGAGGCGGATTCGTCCTCGTCGGTGGCCAGCTCACTGTCCAGGCGCGCGCCGAGGCTGCGCAGCACGTCCAGGACCAGACCGACCACGATGAGATAGACGCCGAGATCGAAGAACAATGCGGTGACCACCTTGACGTGCCCGATCACCGGCAGCGTCACCTCCAGGATCGCCGACGACAGTGGTGGCGCGCCGAGCAGCAGTGAGGTGCTCGCGGTTCCGGCGGCCAGTGCCAGACCGCCGCCGAGTAGATGCCCCGCATCGACGGGCAGTGCCTCGCCGAGTTCGTAGCGGCCGCCCGCGAGATAGCGCAGCGTCAGTGCTAGTCCGGCGGTCAGTCCGCCCGCGAAACCGCCGCCGGGCGCATTGTGGCCGGAGAAGAAGAAGTACACCGACAGCACCATGACGGTGGGAAAGACCAGTCGCGTGGTGACCTGCAGGACCATCGATCGTTCGCGCCGATCCACCAGTCGCCCCGCGGGCAACCAGCTGATCAGGTCCGGATCGTAGTCCGGGGAGTCCGCCGCGCGCGGCGCGCTGCCGAAACGTCGGCTGCGGAACACCAGCGATGCCACACCCGTCGCGGCCACGACGAGCACCGAGATCTCGCCGAGGGTATCCCAGGCCCGGATATCGACGAGCAGAACATTGACGGCGTTCTTACCGCCGCCGAATGTGTATGCGGCATCGGGGATCAGCCGCCAGATGGGTTCGGTGGAGCGGGCCGCGACCGCGAAGGCGGCCAGCACCGCGACCGACGCACCGACGAGTGCGGACAGGATCGCCCGACGCACTTTGAATGCGGCCGTGCGGCTTTCGTCGATTTCGGCCGGGAAGGCCCGCAGCACCAGTACGAAGATCACCAAAGTGAGCGTCTCGACCAGGAATTGGGTCAATGCCAGATCGGGCGCACCGTGCAGCGCGAAGATCACACCGCAGCCGTAACCGGTGACGCCGACGACGAGCACGGCGGCCAACCGGTTGCGCAGCACCGTCGCGGCCAGCGCCATGACGGCCATGATCGCGCCGATGGCGACCTGGAACGGCGAATCCCACAGGCGCAGGCGAACTCCGGTGCGTGTGCCGAGCGCGAGCAGCACCGTCGGCAGCAGGATCAATGTCACCAGGATCGCCGCCTGACTCAGCGGCAGCGAACCGCGCTGCACCGCACCGGTCATCCGCAGCGACAGCCGGTCCATGGCGCGCAGGGTGGCGTCGTAGGCCCGGTCGGCATTGCCGAGCATGGTCGCGGATTCGCCGATGCGACCACGCAGCTGGAACACCACGATGCCCGCGCAGATGATCAGGATCGTCAGTGCCAGTGTGACATTGAAGCCGTGCCAGAGTGCGAGGTGCGAATCGAGCACGCCGGGAAGGGTTTTCGCGTAGGGATTCAGCAGTTCGTCCATCCATGGCGCGCAGAGACCTGCTATCAAGCTCGCAACCGCGAGCAAGGCGGGTGCAGCTGTGAACTGCGCGCCCGGCGCATGCCAGTGACCAGTTTCCGAATAATCCTGCTCCGCAAGGTGCACGTCCCCGTGCAGATCTCCACTTTCGGGCTTTCGGGACGGCAACTCCCTATCCGCAAAAGCTCCCCAAATGAACCGAATGCTGTAGCCGACGGTCAGCATGGACCCCAGCACCACCCCGACCGCCAACGCGACCCTCGCCGGTTCGGCGAGCACACCCGCATCCAACACCGCGGCCAGCGCACTTTCCTTGCCCACGAACCCGAGCAGCGGCGGAATCCCGGCCATGCTGAGCGCCGCCAGCACCGCGACCCCGCACAGCACCGGCGCACGCCGCCCCAGCCCCGACAACTCCCGCAGATCCCGCGTACCTGCCCCGTGATCGATGATCCCGACCACCATGAACAAACACGCCTTGAACAGCGCATGCGCCACGATCAAGGCCGCACCGGCCAGTGCCGCATCCGGCGTCCCCAGCCCGACCAGCATGATCAGGAACCCCAACTGGCTCACCGTCCCGAAGGCGAGCACCAGCTTCAGATCCGTCACCTGCAACGACCGCAATCCCGCGAGCACCATCGACGCCACCCCGAGCGTCAGGATCAGCGGATGCCAAGCGGGGCTATCCGCGAATACCGGCGCCAACCGCGCCACCAGATAGACGCCCGCCTTCACCATGGCCGCCGCGTGCAGATACGCGCTCACCGGTGTCGGCGCCGCCATCGCACCCGGCAGCCAGAAGTGCAGCGGCACGATCGCCGATTTGCTCAATGCCCCGACCAGCAGCAGCACCACCGCGACGTCCACCGCGGTGCCGGCGGGCGGCCCGGCGAGCAGATCCGACAGCAGATAACTGCCGCTCACCTGACCGAGAATGACGATTCCGACCAGCATCGCCAGCCCGCCCGCCCCGGTTACCAAGAGCGCCTGGATCGCGGCCCGCCTGCTCACCGCCTGTTCGGCATTGTGGCCGACCAACAGGAACGACAACACCGTCGTCATTTCCCAGAAGACGAAGAGCAGCAACATGTTATCGCTGGTGACCAGGCCGAACATGGCCCCGGCGAAGGCGACCAACTGGGCCGCGAACACCTGCAGCCGCGGTTCGTCGTCCTCGAAATACCGTGCGCAATAAGCCAGAATTACCGCGCCGATGCCGAGCACCAGCGCGGACATGATGGCGGCCAGCGAATCGAAGCGCAGCTCGATATTCATCTCGATGCTCGGCGCCCAACCGGCCCGAACCCGCTGTGTCCTACCCCAATTCGCGATCACCCAGCCGAGACAGCCGAACGGTACGAGCGCGAGTACGTAGAAACCGTTGCGCCCCAACGCCCGCACGCACAACGGTGCCGCAAGTGCGGCTGTCACAAGTGCGAGCAGGATACCGAGCAAACTGCACTCCGTCGGGTAGTTGCGGCGGGGTGATACCGAATGATTCTACTTGGAGCCTGGGGGTTTCGTCGGCCGAGCGAATATGGCGTATCCCATCTCCAGGCGGCTGGGCTATATATCCGCTAACGTTTCGTCGTCGACGGAGCGCCCCGGCCTGGGTCGGCTGCGCGGCCGGAATCGGCGCAGGACCACCAACCCGAGGGTCGAACCGAGGGCGATCGCGAGCGCGGTCCGGCCGGCCAGCGCTTGATGGTCTGCGCCCCCGTTCAGCGGCCATTCGGCGGTGTCGTGCGGCAGGGCCGTGATGATCGACGGCAGATACAGCGCGGAAATGGCGAGCACCCCGCTCGGTGCATAGCGGGGACGCGCGGTGCCACAGCAATAACCGGCCGTGAGTGCCAGGACCGCGCTGCCCGCCGCGGTCACATAGCGATGGGCGTCGGAGGATTTCACCAGGGCGAATACCGTGAGTCCGGTGATCAGCAGGATGGCGATGAAGGTGGAGGGCAGGCGGATCCCGATCAGCAGTCCGACGGCGGTGACCGCGATCAGCGCGGCGACGCTCCACCCGGGCCGCGGATTGCCGCCGATCGCCTCGGCGGCGGCCACCAGACTCACCGCCAGATACACCCCGGTGCCGTCGCGCCCCGGTAGCAGCATGGCCGCGGCGGTGGCGGCGATGATCGTTGCGGCGACCGCCATCCCGATTTCGACCGCATGACTGACGTTCGGCGCATGTTGATACTGCCGCGCCAGCCATTCGGTAATCGCCAGGATGACCAGTGCCAGCACCATCGAGGCCAGGATCGGCGTGACCGGAAGTTCGACGGCGATCCGCGGCGGCTTCGACCTATCGGGCTGGGACCGATTGCGCAGCGTACTGATGATCAGCAGGACCACCGCCACGCTGACGAGCCAGGGTGGCGGTGTCTCGAGCACCGCGTACGGATTGTCGTCGGCGATCTCCAGCAGTTCCGCGAGATCACCGAAGACGAAGAAGCCCGCGGCGCCGATCGCGAAGCCGGCCGCGGGCCCCGGTCGGCGTAGCACCGCCGCGCCCAACGCGCCGAGCAGCACACCGGCCAGAATCGAATCCAGATAGTTCTGGGTGGTCAGCAGGTCGGCCGAGGAAACATGGCGTCCGGCGAAGTGATTGACGTCCATGGCGACCGCGCCGAACAGTGCTGCCGCCCATGCCACCAGCGGCTTGTGGAAGGTGATCACCAGCACCGCGACGGCCACCGCGACGATCACCCCGATCGCGGCACCGCGCGGGACGCTGTTGTTCAGGCTGGCCAACCGATACGGCGAAGTGTCGGCGCTCCAACTGAAGGTGATCGGCAGGAACATTGCGACGCCCGCGACCGCGGCCCCGAAGAAGGCCGTGATCGTGTCGATCGCATTGCCGATCTTGCGCACCTGGTCGAACTTACCCGCGCTCGACGCGGGAACCGATGATTGCGCCCACATTGCCCGAATATGTCGGATATGCGGAAAACGCAGGAAGACAGCGATTACCAGAAGATTGCGCAGATCGGCTATCTGCGGTTGTCCGCGTACCGGCGCAGCGACTCGACCTGCTCGGCATCGAGCGACGGACGCACCACCGCTCTGGCCGCCGCGACATCCCCGGCGGTGATATCGGCGGCGTCCAAATCCCGGCGCATCGCGGCCAATGCGGCTTCGCGCAGCAGCGCACTGCAATCGGCCGCGGAATAGCCGTCCAGATCGGCGGCGAGTGCGGCCAGGTCGACATCGGCGGCCAGTGGCACCGATTTCCCGGCGGCCCGCAGGATCTCCAGTCGGGCATCGCCATCCGGCGGCGGCACGAAGATCAGCCGTTCCAATCGGCCGGGGCGAAGCAGTGCGGGATCGATCAGCTCCGGACGGTTCGTCGCGCCGAGCACCACCACATCGCGCAGCGGTTCCACACCGTCGAGTTCGGTGAGCAGTGCCGCGACCACGCGGTCACCGACGCCGGAGTCGCTGTTCTGACCGCGGCGCGGCGCGAGTGCGTCCACCTCGTCCAGGAAGATCAGCGAGGGCGCGGAATCGCGTGCGCGCTGGAACAATTCACGCACCGCACGCTCGGATGCGCCGACCCATTTGTCCATCAACTCGGCGCCCTTGACCGCATGCACGCTGAGCTGACCGGTCCCGGCCAGTGCGCGGATCAGGAAGGTCTTACCGCAGCCCGGCGGGCCGTAGAGCAGTACGCCGCGCGGCGGATGAATACCCAGGCGGGCGAACGAATCCGGGTGCCGCAGCGGCCAGAGCACGGTTTCGGTGAGCGCCTCTTTGGTTTCGACCATGTCCCCGACGTCGTCCAGGCTGAGGCTGCCGATAGCGAGTTCCTCGGTCCCGGAACGCGATAGCGGCCGGATCACCTCGGTGGCGCCGAGCAGGTCGGGTTGGGTCAGCTCCGGCTCCGACTGTTGCTTGCTGGCCCGCGAAGCCGCGCGCAGTGCCGCCTCCCGGCACAGCGCGGCCAGATCGGAAACCACGAATCCGGGTGTGCGCGAGGCGATTTCGTCTAGCTTCAGCTCCGTGGTCGGTACCTTGCGCAACAGCTGCTCGAGTAGTGCCTTGCGTACAGCTGCGGTCGGCAGCGCGAGTGCGAGTTCACGGTCGCAGAGATCGGGTGCGCGCAGCCGCGGATCGGCACCGGCCGGATGCGCGGTGGTAGCCAGCAGTGCCACGCAGGGCTCGGCGATCGCCGCGCGCAACTGGTCCAGGATCAGCGTGGCGACCGGTTCGGCCGGTGCGGGCAGCAGCGCGTCGATATCGGTGACGAGCAGGATTCCGCCCCGTCCGGAACCGATTTCGGCCACCGCGGCCGCGACCTCACGCAACCGTGCACCGCTTTCGGCCGCGCCGACCGTCGGACCATCCAGTTCGACAATGCGCCGCGGCGCTGCCACCGCACGCGCCAGCGTGGCCTTGCCGACCCCGGCCGGGCCGGTGATCAAGACCCCGAGATGCGGTGTGGCGCCGAGGGCCTTCAGCAGTTCCGGTTCGTCGAGCGCGAGGCTGAGCCACTCGTGAAGTTTCGCCGCCTGCCCATGCGCACCAGCCAGGTCCTCGACCGGAATGGCCGACTCGCCGACGGCCGCGGTCCAGCCCGCGCCCGCCCCATTGGTCGTGGCCAGCGCCGCGGCCTCGGTGGCCCCACGCGCCGCCTCACCCGCCGGTGCAGGCAGCCCGGCCGCCGCCCGATCGGCGGAATCCCGGGCCGCCACCGCGCTAGCGCCCCAGACCACCGCGGTATTCGGCTGCACGCTCACCGGAGCACGGCCGGGATCGGTCGCGGTGACGGTCAGCAACTCGGTGGTCCACGCGATGCCGAAGGTGCGCGAAAGTGCCTGGGTAGCAGCCGAAGAACTGATATCCGGACCGAGGTCGCGGGGCAGTAGCGATACCGCGTCGCCGACCGTGACCACCTTGCCGAGCAGCGCCTGCCGCAGCGTCGCCGCCGGAATGGTCCTGGTGGCATGCACCGAACCGCTCACCGAGATCTGCTTGGCGCCGTACACCGTCGCGGGCGCGACCACCACATTCGCGTCCTCGCGCAACCCCGCATTGGACAGCGTGACGTCGTCGAGCAGTGCCACCCCGGCCGGTGTGCCCGCCGGGGCCACGCCGACCACCGCGGCGGTGCGCCGTGCCCCGATCAGCGCGATACCGTCCCATTCCCGCAGGCCGAGTGCGGTCAGCGCCTCCGGATGTAACCGGACTACCCCGCGCCTGGCGTCTGCGGCGGAGGGATTCAGTCGAGCGGTGAGCGCGAGTTCTGCCACTGTGTCATTCTGCCCGCGTCCGGCCCCGGTTGGTCGGCGGTCCGTCGGATAGATCCGAGATTATGCGGAAATCGTCGATGACGAGTGCCCCGATCCGCTAATGCGCCTGCAATCCGAAATTGTGAATGTACTCACGGAACCGAAAACGGCTGCGGAACGTCGTCGATATCACCGATCGGACGTGCGGCCACGGCAGTGCGCTCTGGCCAGTGATTTCTCCCCGGAGACTGGTACGTCTGTCCGAGTTGATCGCATTAGCCTCGCTAATCGCGCCGCCGAGTTGGAAGCTCGGCTCGAGCAAATGTGAAACATCACTCACGTTGCCTGACTGCATCACAAATCGATCGACGGAACTGTGGATAGCTAAACTTCGGCAATTGTCACGATTTCATGATCGACGAACCCCGATGTGCGACAACGAATTCCGCGCGCTAACGTTCTGGTCCCGCCCCTTGCCGGGGCGGGACAACAAAGTGGAGGGAATTCAAGAAATGAAGTTCGGAAAGATCACTACTGCTGTCTTCATGGCTGTCACCGCGGTGGGGATTACCGCGGCTACCGCGAATGGGCAGCCCGCCGTGGCGACCGACCAGCCGGCGGCAGTGACGCGGGGGGACGTGACTTCTGGTGTTGCACACGGAATCAACTACCACACAACGGTTTCCCCAACTGATAAGACCATCACCTGGGCGGTTGACAGCGGCCGGTTCGAGCTCGCCTCGGACGGCGCCGCAGTGCTGCTGAAGTCCGACGACGGCGCGACGGTGGAGCAGGTGCCGCTGCACTCCGAGGTCGCGGGACTCCCGATCGCGGTGAGCCAGCAGATCAGCGCGGACGGCCGCACCGTCGCACTGGCTTCGACGATGACCCCGGCGGACACCGCGAAGCTGAAGGACATCGCGGGCCTGAAGGACATCAGCTCCTACGACCGGCTCATGGAGCAGGTCAACAAGAACCTGCCGGGCATCGTCATCGGTGCCATCATCGGGGCTTTCATCCCCTTCCTGTGGATCATCAGCATCCCGGCCGGTGCGCTGATCGGCGGATACGTCATGGGCGGCCAGGAGTTCCTCGACGCCGTGATCGCGTTCGCCACCGGTCAGCCCTGATCGTCACGCCATAAGTAGAACGCGCGTACACAGCGCCTGCCCGCTGTGTACGCGCGTTCTGTCTATGCGCCGTCGGTGCTGCGACCGGGCAGCGCGGCCCTACTTGTCCTTTGCGACGATTCCGGCGGCCACCGCGACCGGCGTATCTGCGTAGGTGGGGGCCAGGCAGACGAGTTTGGCGGTGCCGAGTGCGACGTTCGGGCTGCCCTCGAACTCACTGCCCGGATTCTCCGCGATCACCTTCTCGATCAACTCCTTTTCCTCGGTGCTGTCCAACTTCTTGAACTCACCGCAGGTGGTGCTCGACGCGGGGCCGAGCGAGGGGTAGCTCGCCGTGGTCTTGGTGGTGGTCGGTGCTGCGGCGGCCGTGGTCGGCGCAGCGCCGGTCGCGGACGTGGTGCTAGCGGGCGTGCTGGTGCCCGTCGCGCCCTTGCGCAGACCGTTCGCGTCGGAGCTGGAATCGTCCGAACTGCCACATCCGGCCAGCGCGACGGCCACCGCCCCGGTGGCTAGGACGATGGCGGTAACTCGCTTGATCACGTGCGTTCCCCGGTGACTCGCGGCGCCGGAGTCTCCGGCGCGTCCGGAGCAGGGTACCGGGTGGGAGCGTTGTCAGTGGATGCGACTCTGCCAATCGGCGGGCACCCGGCCGCGCGGTCCGGGCGCGGGCTGGTCCACCGGATGATGTGTCGGCGGTGCCAGTTCCGGTCCGCCGCTGTACATCTCATCGGAGCGGAAGTCGAAGAACCAATCCTCGCCGGGCTCATAGCTCTGGATGAACGGATGTCCGGTGTCCTTGGCGTGTTTGGAGGCGTGCTGCTCCGGCGAGGTGTCGCAGCAGCCGATATGGCCGCACTGCGCACACCGCCGCAGGTGCACCCACCAGCCCTGAGCCGCTTCGCATTCCATACAGCCCGAACCGCTGGGCGCGACCGCGGGATCGATACCCTCCAACTCCTGCGTCATCACTGACCTCCTGCATCGGCTTCGGAACGGTCGCCGGAGTCCGGCATTTCCTCGGGACGGTTCAGCGGGAGCCAGACCGTGAATCGGGTATTGCCCGGCTCGGAATCGAGCTGGATATCGCCGTGGTGCTTGTTGACCACGATCCGGAACGAAATGTCCAGGCCGAGACCGGTTCCCTCGCCCACCGGCTTGGTGGTGAAGAACGGTTCGAAGATACGGCTGCGCACGTCGGCAGGTACGCCGGGGCCGGTATCGCCGATCTCGATCACGGCGCAGTCGTTTTCGTGCCTGGTGCGGATGGTGAGCGTGCCCGCGCCGTTCATCGCGTATACCGCGTTATCGATCAGGTTGGTCCACACCTGATTCAATTCCGCCGCGTAGCAGGGCACTTCCGGCAGTGTCCGGTCGTATTCCTTGACCACCTTGACGCCGTCGCCGATCTTGCGACTCAGCATCACCAGCGTGCTGTCGAGCAGTTCGTGGATGTCGACCACCTGGAACGGCGCCCGGTCCATCTGCGAATACTGTTTGGCCGCGCCGATCAGAGTTGAGATGCGCGTGGTCGAATCGGCGATCTCGTTCATCAGCAGTTCGGTCTCGATGGTGTAGTTCAGCCAGCGGATCGCGCCCTGGAACACCTGGTCGGGGCAGTCCTCCAGGGTGGCCGAAACCCGTTCCAGCCAGTCCACATCGAAGCCGGCCTGCACGAAATTCGGGGCCAGGTTCCAGCCGTCCTCGATGCCGTGATCCTCCAGCCATTCGCTGAGGATGTCCTCGCGCTCGGAGGCCTCCAGCGTCGTCAGCTCCGGGGCCTTCGCGACCTGGGCCGCGGCCTCCTCCTGCAGGCGCACCAGCGCCTCCAGCGACGCGGTGTCGAACTTGCCCTGCGCCATCATGGCCAGCTTGTGCCGCATGCCCGCGACCCGATCGCGCAGCCCGGAGGTGGCGCGCACGGCCGCGGCCGCCGGATTGTTCAGCTCGTGGGTCAGTCCCGCCGACAGCGAGCCCAACGCGAGCAGGCGTTCGCGCTGGGCGATCCGCTCGGCGGAGTTGCGGTTACCGAAGAATGCGCCCTCGAGCAGGTGCACGGCCATCGGGAACCAGTCGTGCATCATCCGCGCGAAGGTGCCCGCATCCAGTACGAAGAACCGCGAGCGACGGGTCACATACATCGAGCCGGTGTAGACCTGGTCGACCTTGTCGCCGAGATAGGCCGTCCACGCCCCCGCGTACGCGCCGCGATAGTCGGTGCGCGATGTCTCGATCTCGGCGCCGCCGGACAGCTTGGTGAGCTGTACCTCGCCCTCGATCATCACGTAGAAGCAGGTGGCCGGATCACCCTCGCGGAACACCAGTCCCGGTTCGACGATCTCGATGCGGCCATCGGCGCACAGCAGATTCAGCTGTTCGTCGGTGAGCTTCTCGAAGAGAAAGAGGCTGCGCAGCTCCGCCGGATCGCAGACCAGATGACTGCTGCGATCCGCTGTCTCCTTCGAATTCATGGTCCAGCCTCCTATCACGCCAGGTACCGATGCACGAGCATGACCGCCATCGCACCCTCGCCGACCGCCGAGGCGACCCGCTTCGCCGAATCGGCGTGCACGTCACCCGCGACGAAAACGCCGGGGACGCTGGTCTCCAGGTGATGCGGCGGTCTGGGTAGCTCCCAGCCCGCGGGTCTGGTTCCGTCGACGAGCAGATCGGGACCGGCCAGCACATAGCCCGCCTCGTCCCGCTTGACCACGCCGTCGAGCCAGTCGGTCTGTGGTGCGGCACCGATGAACAGGAACAACCGTTCGGCCTCGGCTTTTTCTTCCGCGCCGGTCCGGTTGTTTCGCACCACGATCTGCTGCAGGTGATCGTCGCCGTCGGCGGCGATCACTTCGGTATCGGTGTGCACGCGGATATTCGGTATCTGCGCGATCTGCTGGATCAGATAGTGCGACATGGACTTCTCCAGCGAATCCGCGCGGACCACCAGATGCACCGTGCGCGCGTTGCGGGACAGGAATACCGCCGCCTGCCCCGCCGAATTCGCCCCGCCGACGATGTAGACATCGTGGTCGGCGCATTCGGAGGCCTCGGTCATGGCCGAGCCGTAATAGACACCGCGCCCGGTGAAATCGTCCACGCCCGGTGCGGGATGACGCCGGTAGTCCACACCCGTCGCGATGATCACCGTGTGCGCGCACAGCCGCCCGCCGTCGGCGAACCGCACGGTGCGCGCGGACCCGTTCACCTCGAGTCCGACCACCTCGCGCGTGGTGATCACCTCGGCGCCGAACTTCGCCGCCTGCCGCCGCGCCCGATCGGCCAGCTGCGCGCCGGACAGCCCGTCCGGGAAGCCCAAATAGTTCTCGATGCGCGAACTCTGGCCCGCCTGGCCGCCGGTCGCGGTGCGCTCGACGAGCACCGTGCGCAGCCCCTCGGAGGCGCCGTACACCGCCGCACCGAGTCCGGCCGGTCCGCCGCCGACCACGATAAGGTCGTAGAACTCACCGGCCGGATTGGTGTTCAGCCCGACGCTTTCGGCGAGCTCGCCGTCGCTCGGTTGCACCAGTGCCTGCCCACCCGCAGTGATCACCACCGGACAGATATTGGGATCGGCGCCCGCCGCCTCCAACAGCCGGGCGCCTTCCGGTTCCTCGGCCAGATACCAGCGGTAGGGCAGCTGATTGCGGGCCAGGAATTCGCGCACCTCCGACGACCGCGGGGACCAGCGGTTGCCGACCACCTTGGTCTCGGTGACGGGTTTGTGGTCGTTGCTGCGCCAAGCCTCGAGCAGTCCGTCCAGCACCGGATAGAGCTTCTCCTCCGGCGGATCCCACGGCTTGAGCAGATAGTGGTCGAGGTCGACGACATTGATCGCGTCGATCGCGGCGCTGGTATCGGCGTAGGCGGTCAGCAGCACGCGACGCGCGTACGGGTGCAGGTCCATGGCCTGCTCCAGGAATTCGATGCCGTCCATGCCCGGCATCCGGTAATCGGCGATCAGGACCGCGACCGGTTGGCCGCGCAGTTTCATCTCACGCAGTGCGTCGAGTGCGTCCGCGCCCGACTCCGCGCGCAGAATCCGGTACTCGGCCCCGTAGCGGCGGCGCAGGTCGCGAACGACCGCGCGGGAAACTCCCGGATCGTCGTCGACACTGAGGATGGCCGGTTTCGTAGCAGCGGGTGCAGTCACCTATCGAGTATGGAACGCTCGTCAAACGCGATGCTCGCGCACCAAGTCGAGTTCGGTGGGCGTGAGCAGGCGCTCCAGTTGTTCGTCGGGAACTATCGGACGTGCGATACGCGGCGCGAAGATGTCTCTAGCAGCGGGTGTGTCGGGTGTGATGGTGGGAAGCAGCGGGACCTGATCCCCGTGCCGATGATGTAAGAGCGAGCGCAGTTTCACGGCCGATCACCTCACGCTTGACGGAAAAGCCTGTGGCAGTGTCTGATGCTTCGTCTATCCGCCATTGTGCGCGCGCCATTACACGGCCGGGTAAACAAATCGCGAAATAGTGACGCATTTGTCTTCCAACAGCCGCCGACTAGGCTGTTGCCAAATCGTCGAGCCGTGCTCGACGGACGTCCGTCGCACAGTTCTCCGGAGGCAGTGTTGCCGAAAAATATCGAAGCCACGATCGAAATCGCGGCACCGCCGGAACAGGTCTGGGCCGTCGTCGCCGATCTCAAGCGGATGCCGGAGTTCAGCCCGCAGTGCGTCCGGATGCTCGCGCTCGGCACGCCGAAGGCGGGCACCTGGACGATCAACCTCAATACCGACGGCAAGAAGTACTGGCCGACCACCGCGCGCATCGTGCGCTATGAGCCCAACCAGGCCTTCGCATTTCGGATCAACGAGAACCGCAGCATCTGGAGCTACACGCTCGAGCCGACCGCCACCGGCACGCGGCTGATCGAACGCCGCGATGTGCCCAACGGCACCAGTTGGTTCTCCCGCAGGGCCATCGATGCCGCGCTCGGTGGAGAAGCGCCGTTCGAAGAACTGCTCGAGCAAGGGATGAACGAAACGCTCGGCAAGATCAAGTCCGTGGTCGAGGCCGCCGCGTAGATCCCATCGCGTCCGGCGTCAACGGGAACACACGCAACTCCGATGTACCGGGGCACCTTCACGGTGAAGGTCACCGGGTCTGGGCTGAGTTACTGCCAGTTGGGCAGTGTCACGACCTGCGCGGCGTAGGAGAGACCGGCGCCGAAGGCGATCAGCAGCGCGGTATCGCCCGGCTTCGACTCACCCTTGCGCAGCAGCGCCTCCATGGCCAGTGGAATCGAGGCGGCCGAGGTATTTCCGGTCTCCTCGATATCGTTGGCCAGCGCGCAGTGCTCGGGCAGCTTCAGCACCCGGGCCATGATCTCGATGATCCGGCCGTTGGCCTGGTGCGGGATCATCGCGTCCAGGTCGTCGGTGGATAGGCCCGCGCGATCGATGGCGT
The DNA here is from genome assembly GCF_055584605.1 of Nocardia sp. NPDC102475. Taxonomy (NCBI): domain Bacteria; kingdom Bacillati; phylum Actinomycetota; class Actinomycetes; order Mycobacteriales; family Nocardiaceae; genus Nocardia; species Nocardia sp. NPDC102475. The sequence continues at coordinate 42,328 of NZ_JBVJLS010000030.1, forward strand.
CGCGGCAGACCTTCTCCAATGAATGTGCGGCCCAGCGGAATACCGCTGTCCCCTCCATGGCGAGGTAGGGCCGCACCGCGTCCAGGCCCTTCTCCTCGATTTCGGCGAAGTATTCCATCCAATCCTTGTCCTGGCGGATCGCATGGTGCTGAGTGCCGTCCGAACCCCAGACCGTGGGGCCGATGCCCTGTTCCTCCGACGGACCGACCACCACCGCGCCCGCGCCGTCGGCGAACAGGAAGGCGGTCGCGCGGTCCTTCGGATTGACGGTGTTGGTCAGCTTCTCCACGCCGATCACCAGCACATGGCTGGCGGTTCCGGCGCGCACCAGATCCGAGGCCAGCGCGAGCGCGTGACAGAAGCCCGCGCATCCGGCCGAAATATCGAACGCCGCCGTGCCGTTCATGCCCAGTTCGGTCGCGATCTGCGGCGCGGCAGCCGGAGTCAGCAAAAGGTGGGTGGAGGTGGCGACGATGACGCAGTCGACCTGATCGACCTCGATTCCCGCGGATTCGAGCGCGCCGCGTGAGGCCGCGACGCTCATGCTCTGAATCGTCTCCTCCTTCGAGGCGAAGCGCCGCGTTTTGATTCCGGAACGGGTGCGGATCCACTCGTCACTCGAGTCGATGGGTCCGGCGACTTCTTCGTTGGTGACGATTCGAGCGGGGCGGTAAACGCCGAGCCCGAGGATCGCCGTGTGCTCAGCCCCTGTGGTCTGGGTGATTTGAGCAGCCATAATGCGTCTCCTATGTACCTGCGGCGGCGCCGCCGGGTTGTACCCCGAAAGCATCGAAATGAGTCCCTCATCGGCCGACCGCCTACGTCACCGTAGACATGAGGCCCCCTCATATTAGCCCGTGTCGCGTGTGTTGGGCGTGCGTATTCTCACATTTGGCGGGTATACCCACGAAGCACGCCCTGTGGTGCGGCGCGCTGCCCCAACTAGTGATTCGAGGACACCATGCTCGGACTCGGGATTATCGGGTGGATCATCATCGGCGGTCTCGCCGGCTGGATCGCCAGCAAGATAATGAAGACGGATGCGCAACAAGGCATCCTCCTCAACATCGTGGTCGGCGTGGTCGGCGGCCTGCTAGGCGGATTCCTCCTCAAATTGCTCGGCGTCGATGTCGAAGGCGGCGGACTCTGGTTCAGCTTCTTCACCTGCCTCGGCGGCGCGGTGATTCTGCTGTTCCTGGTGCGACTGTTCACCGGCCGTAAAGCCATGAGCTGACCGCTGTGTTGGATTTGCGACGTTTGCGGGCCCTGCTTGGTTACACAGGCTGCCTCCTCCGGGCCTGACGCAAACGCCGCAGTGCCACAGGCTCCATTCCCGTAAGGTGTGAACGCTTGCGCCGGACCTATCGTTGAAGGGCGCAAACCGTCTGCATCGAGCACGAAAGAGGAGCCTGTGGCACGCCGTCCCACCCCGCCCGGCACGCCCGAAACGACCGGAGTCGGCCATGTCGTCGATCTGGTCCGGGCCGCGATCCCCCCGCTGCATCCCGCCGGGCTGCCCTTCGTCGCGGCGCCGCTCGCGGTGGCGGTCATCGGAGGTAAGCGCAAGTGGGTGCGCCGCACGGGTCTGCTGGCCGCCGCGGCCTGCGCCACCTTCTTCCGGCATCCGAACCGGGTGCCGCCGAACCGGGCGGGCGTGGTCGTCGCCCCCGCCGACGGCGAGATCGCCCTGGTCGATACCGCGACGCCGCCCGCCGAACTGGGCCTCGGCGATGCGCCGCTGCCGCGCGTGAGCATCTTCCTTTCGGTGCTCGACGTCCATGTGCAGCGCACCCCCATCTCCGGCACCGTGCGCACCGTGCTGCACCAGTCCGGTCAGTTCCGTTCGGCGGATCTGCCCGAGGCCAGTGCGGTGAACGAGCGCAACAGCATGGTCATCGACACCGCCGGTGGCGCGCAGCTCGTGGTCGTGCAGATCGCGGGTCTGCTGGCGCGGCGCATCGTCTGCGACGCGCAGGCCGGTGACAAACTGACCATCGGCGATACCTACGGCCTGATCCGTTTCGGGTCCCGGGTCGACACGTACTTCCCGGCGGGTACCGAACTACTCGTCGAACCCGGACAGCGCACGATCGGGGGCGAGACCGTGCTGGCCGTACTTTCCACCGACTCATGATGGAGCAGGCCCTGCCCACACCGCAGCGAAGGCGCCGGACCATCCGGCTGTTGCCGAGCATCGTGACAATCATGGCGCTGTGCGCCGGACTGTCCGCGGTGAAGTTCGCCCTGGACGACAGGCTCGACATCTCCTTGGCGATGGTCGGCGCCGCGGCTGTACTGGACACCCTCGACGGTCGGCTCGCCCGGATGCTGGACGCCACCACCAAGATGGGCGCGGAACTCGATTCGCTTTCCGACGCCATCTCCTTCGGTGTCGCGCCCGGTCTGGTGATCTACATCGCGCTGCTGGACAGCAACAGCGCGGGCTGGATCATCGCGCTGGTTTTCGCGGTGAGCCTGGTGCTGCGCCTGGCCAGGTTCAACACCCTGCTCGACGACGACACTCGACCGCAGTGGGCGCGCGAGTATTTCGTCGGCGTCCCCGCACCGGCGGCGGCGCTGATCGCGCTGGTGCCGATCGGGCTGTACGTGCAGTTCGGTGACGGCTGGTGGGTCGGCTACTACGAGGTCGCGGCCTGGACCTTGTTCGCGGCGGCGCTGGCGGTCAGCACGATTCCGACGCTGGCCATGAAGTCGGTATCGGTGGCGCCGCAGGCGGCTGCCGGGCTGCTGGTGCTGACTGCGCTCGCGGCGGCGCTGCTGGTCACCTATCCGATCGTGCTGCTGCTGGTGCTGGTCGCGCTGTATCTCGGGCATATCCCGTTCGCCTGGCATTCGCAGCGCTGGGTGGCCGCGCGTCCGGAAACCTGGCAGCACAAGCCATCCGAACGCCGGGCCCAGCGGCGGGCGCAGCGGCGCCGGCCCGCACTGCGGCGTCCGGCAATCCGCGGGGCGAGCCGCCTGCGGCTGCGCAGTCCGGGTAAGGAGCCTCGGGCGGACGATCTGCACCACTGAGCTGTTGGGCTTGCCTGGTATTCCTTAAGGAATCGTCTAGGTCGCGCGGGAATGCTGCGGCTATGAGCAGCGTTGCGGCACTTGGCGGTTTGGGCTTCTGGGGATTCGATCTGGGTCGGGTTCTCGGTGGTGGCCGGACCATCGGGTCGGCCACCGAACTGTCGAAGGCCGGATGGATCCCGACCGGTACCGTCATCTTCGGCGGCCGAGCACGGAAGAAGGTGGCGGTGGAACCGGATGGATTGCGCGAATTCCAGGCGCATCGCCCGCGCCTGTTCGCGCTCGCCTATCGGATGCTCGGCTCCGCGACCGAGGCCGAGGACGCGGTACAGGAGACCTACCTGCGCTGGGATGGCACCGACCGCAGCACGATTCGCTCGGCCGAGGCCTGGCTGACCACCGCGGTCGTGAATCTCTGCCGCACCTGGCTGGTTTCGGCCCGGGCCCGCCGCGAGACCTATGTCGGGCCGTGGCTGCCCGAGCCGGTACCGACCGCGCGCGGGGAGCTCGGGCCGTTGGAGACGGTGGAGGAGCGCGAGCTGGTATCGCTGGCGCTGCTGATGGCATTGGAACGGTTGAGCCCGATCGAGCGGGCGGTTTTCGTGCTGCGCGAGGCATTCGGGTACGCACACCGGGAGATCGCGGACATGCTCGCGGTATCCGAGGCCAATTCGCAGCAGATCTTCCGCCGGGCCGGTATCCGGGTGCGCGAGGGGCGGCCGCGCTTCGATGTTCCGGCCGATCAGGCCCGCGAGCTGATCGAGCGCTTCCTGAAGGCGGCTCGCATCGGGGATATCGAGGCATTGGAGCGGATGCTCGCGGCCGATGTCGTCTCGACCGCGGACGGCGGCGGTCAGGTCACCGCGGCTCGTAGCCCGATCGTCGGGGCTCCCGCGGTCGCGCGGTACGTGGCCGGACTGTTCCGGTGGGAAGTGCCGGGGATGGTGATGGCGCTGGAGGAGATCAATGGCGCGCTCGCGGTCGTCGTGCGGTTGGCGGGGGAACCCGCGCTGGTCGTCGGCGTGGACACCCTCGACGATGCGGTGACCGCGCTGCGCTTGATCGTCAATCCGGAGAAGCTGTCCTATATCGGGCGGGCGTGACGCGGGTCATTATCCGAGGCTGTCAGGGATCGGAGGGCAGGAGCAGATCGTGCGTGGTGCGGCCGGGGCGGCGCGTCCCTGAATATCGTCAACTAACGGTTGACGATAGCGAATCGTCAACCTATGGTTGACGCATGACAATCAACGTACGACTCGACGATCTGATCGAGGGCATCAAGAAGGCGCGTCCGGACAACGTGCTCGACCAACTCTCCGATGCGGTGGTCACGGCCGGGCATTTCGGCGAAGTGGCCGATCATCTGATCGGCCACTTCGTGGATCAGGCCCGCCGCTCCGGCGCCTCGTGGACCGATATCGGCGCCAGCATGGGCGTCACCAAACAGGCCGCGCAGAAGCGGTTCGTGCCCAAGGGGCCGGGTGATCCGGCGGCTATGGATCCCAATGCGGGCTTCGCGAAGTTCACGCCGCGCGCGCGAAAGATGGTGGTGGCCTCCCAGGAGGCGGCTCGCGCCTCCGGTCATCTGGAGATCTCCCTCGGACATCTGGTGCTGGCCCTGTTGTCCCAACCGGAAGGCCTCGGCGCCAGGGAGGTCATCGCGCAAGGGGTGCAACTCGACGCGGTCCGGGATGCGGCAAACGACGCCATCGCCCGACAGTCAGCCGATCCGGCGAAGGTGCCTGCGCTCATTCCGTTCGGCGCCGAGGCCAAGAAGGTGCTCGAGCTGACCTTCCGTGAGGCACTTCGCTTGGGACACAACTACATCGGCACCGAACATGTCCTGCTCGCCCTGCTCGAACAGGAGAACGGTTCCGGAATCCTGTCCGATCTCGGCGTCGACAAGGCGAAGGCCGAAGCCGATCTGTCCGAACTGCTCTCGGTGATCGCCGCCGAGAAGTCATGAACGCCCGGGCCGCGTTCATCGCTGGACGACGTCGAATTACCTGGACAGTCCTCGGCATTCGATCCGCGCACGACTACGCCTCGCTGGCGCTCGGCTCCGTCGCGCGCGGAGACGCGCTCTGTTTATGGTTCCGCTCGCTGGCGCTCGCTCACGCGGCCAGGAGACGGCAGCGCAGGGCCATCCGATCGCGAGGTATGTCGGTGCGGTGCGGCTCACGGATCCCGCTCGAATACCGTGAGCCCGTTGCGGCCTGACGGCGGCTCAGTTCTCCGGGACGTTGGTGGCGAGTTCGTCCAACCAGGCGGCGGCGGAGGCATCGCTCGGCGCACGCCAGTCGCCGCGCGGTGAAAGTGACCCGCCCGAACCGACTTTCGGGGCATTGGGCAGGGTGGAGCGTTTGAACTGGCTGGTCTGGATGAAGCGGCGCAGGAATTCGGCGAGCCAGTGTTTGATGATCGGCAGGTCGTAGGTGTTGCGCTGGTCGGCCGGAATGAGGTCCGGCCAGCTGCCGCGGTCGCGCTCGGACCAGGCGTGCCGGGCCAGGTAGGCGACCCGGCTCGGGCGGTAACCGAAACGCAGCATGTAGTAGAGGTGGAAGTCCTGCAGTTCGTAGGGGCCGACGGTGGCCTCGGAGCTCTGGCTCGGTGCGGTGGAATCGTGGCTGGGCACCAACTCCGGCGAGATCTCGGTCTGCAGGATCGATGACAGCACCCGGCCCGCCTCGGGGCCGAACTGATCGGTGTCGACCGCCCAGGCGATCAGATATTTGATCAGTGTTTTGGGGACCGAGGCGTTCACGCTGTAGTGCGCCATATGGTCGCCGACGCCGAAAGTGCACCAGCCCAAGGCGAGTTCGCTGAGATCGCCGGTGCCGACCACGAGCGCGTTGTGCTGGTTGGCAAGTCGGAACAGATGCGAGGTGCGCTCGCCCGCCTGCACGTTCTCGTAGGTGATGTCGTACTGCGGAATACCTTCGGCGGCAGGGTGATTCAGGTCGCGCAGCATCTGGGTCGCGGACGGGCGGATATCGATCTCCTGCGCGGTCACGCCGAGCGCGTCCATCAGCGCGTGTGCGTCGGTGCGGGTCCGGGTGCTGGTCGCGAAGCCGGGCATGGTGTAGGCCAGCACATTCGCGCGTGGCAGTCCGAGCCGGTCCATGGTTTTGGCCGCGACGATCAGCGCCTGGGTGGAGTCCAATCCACCGGATACGCCGATGACCAAGCGCTGACTGCCGGTCGCACGCAACCGAGTGCTCAGGCCCTCGACCTGGATGTGATGCACCTCTGCGCACCGTTCGTTGCGCGCGGCCGGATCGCTGGGAACGTAAGGGAAGCGCTGGATTTCGCGCCCCAAGGTGATGGCGCTCGTCGGTACCGGCAACTCGACCTCGATACGCCGCAGCCGCACCAGCCGGTCGCGGTGATCGTGCACATTGTCGGCGAAACTGGTGGTGCGAATGCGATCCGCGGCCAGCCGCTGCAGATCGAGATCTGCGGTGATCAACTGGGGATGGTCGCAGAACCGCTCGCCCTCGGCGAGGAGGTCACCGTTCTCGCAAACCAGGGCCTGTCCGTCCCAGGCCATATCGGTGGTCGATTCACCGTGTCCCGCAGCCGAATACAGGTAAGCGGCAAGATAACGCGCGGAATGCGAGGTGCACAGCGCGCGCCGGTAGTCGGCCTTGCCGATGACGATATTGCTCGCCGACAGATTGACCAGCACCGTAGCACCGGCGAGCGCGGCATATCCACTGGGCGGCAACGGAACCCAGCCGTCCTCGCAGATCTCCAGGTGGAACACGAAGCCATCGAGATTGGTCGCGGTGAACAACAGATCGGATCCGAACGGGACCCGCTGACTCGCGATCGTGATGTGGTCGTCCAGCGTTTCGCGTGCCGCCGCGAACTGGCGCTTCTCATAGAACTCGCGATAGTTCGGCAGATAACTCTTGGGCGCCGCACCGAGGACGGTGCCGCGGCATATCGCGATGCCGCAGTTGAACAGTCGTCCCTGCGCCCGCACCGGCGCACCGATCACCAGCACGGTATCGATTTCCGCGCTCGCCGCGACTACCTGCTCGATTGCCGCGGCCACCGCATCGTCGAGCGCATCCTGGTGGAACAGATCGTCGGCGGTATAGCTGGAGAGTCCGAGCTCGGGAAAGACCGTCAGCACCGCGCCGTCGGCGGCCGCTTGCCGAGCGAGCTCTAGCGTCTGCTCGACATTGAATGCGGGATCGACGACCCGGATCCGCGGCACCGCGACCGCCACCCGCGCGAACCCGTGCCGATAGAGCGAGTCGAACGGCAATACGGGCACGGGCGTCCCCCTTCGGGATCGTTGATCTTCCTCCATGGCGAAATCTACGCCCGCCCGGTCAAGCCCCCGCCCCAGCGCGGCCATTTCGCCTTGGTCTTCGGTTCCTCCATGAGCGGTCCGCGCTCGATATCGGTGACCAACAGCGGCAGCCGCGGCGCGAGTTCGTCGAGCACCGCCAGCGTGTGCCCGCCCTGCGCGGCCCGGTATTCCGGCATGGTCAGGCCGACGATCTGCAGGAACTGCATCCGCCCGTGCGGTGTGTCGATTGCGCCGAGCTCCGGGTCGACGGTGAAGGCGACGGCGTGGATATCCGAATCCGGATGGTCCGCGGTGATCGGGCCGTTCGACTTGATGGTGTGGCCCGGTTCGAACCAATTCCCGGATTGGAAGACGTAGCGGGCCAGATTCTGCAGGAAGTTCGCGGGCCAGACCGGCGGTTTCTCGTCGGCCGGGGTGCGCAGCAGGCGAAAGGTGAATTCGAATCCCCAGCCCGATTCGTCCGGGTTATCCCATTCCTTCTCGTACAGCTCGGTCATGCCGTAGCTGATGTAGTGCCAGTGTGGGACCGGTTCGGTGCGCGGATAAGCGCTGATGCCGTCCAGCGGATCGGGCCCGCCGAGCGACCAGGGGACCCCCGTCCCCCAGTGGCTGGGTGCGGTGTCGTGGTACAGCTGCTCCAACGCCGCGTCGATAGCGTTCCAGCCGGGACTTTCACTCACCTGGACACCATAAGGTCGGCGCCGATCATGCGCCGCGCTGTACTGGATTGGCGGCGTTCTCGGGGCCCTCCATGGGCCCGCCCGTCGCCCACCGCCACCCTCAACGGACGGCCTTCGGCCGACTGCGCCTGCCCGGTGCGCTACCGCCTCCGGGCCCGTCGCTCACGCCGCGGAGGCGGCTCGTAAGCCATTGGCGGACAGCGATTTGCTGCTCGCGCGACCCGGTTGGGTGCCGCGGATCCCGGACTGGTCGGCCTGTCGGGAAAGGGCTGATCCGGCGCACCGGTAAGCTATAGCAATGGCGGATGGCATGGATTCCGACCTAGTTGCGGGGGAGCGACGCGCTGATCTCGAGCGTGCGCTGACCTATGTCTCCACCGAATCGCAGCCCGACGGCAGCTACATCATCAACGGCGACCTGCCGCCCGATGTCGCGCCACCGTTCATTCGGGCGATCATGCGGGTGGAGGCGGAGTTGCTGCTGAACGACGCGGAACTCGTAACGGTCGATGAGGGTGAACCACGCACGCCCGAGGAGCGCCGGGCCGATGCTTTCGTCGCATTGATACTCCGGGTGGACGACCGCAGTTCGGCCTGAGTCGGTGCTGAGCTGCGGGTCGGACCTTGCACTCGATACCCCTGAGTGCTAAAAAGGGCTTGGCACTCTCGACGTGTGAGTGCCAGGTCGGGACGGTGAGACCGGGTTCCATCGACACCCTCGGTCGTCCGTCGCGGGCACCGAACCTGGCCAGCGTAAATAGGGCGATCCAACCTGCGATCGTCCTGTGTGTCAGCCATATACATGTGGAGGATCTCAACGCAATGGCCAAGACAATTGCGTACGACGAAGAGGCCCGTCGCGGCCTCGAGCGGGGCCTGAACGCCCTCGCCGACGCGGTCAAGGTGACGCTGGGCCCCAAGGGGCGCAACGTTGTCCTGGAGAAGAAGTGGGGCGCCCCCACGATCACCAACGATGGTGTTTCCATCGCCAAGGAGATCGAGCTGGAGGACCCGTACGAGAAGATCGGCGCCGAGCTGGTCAAGGAAGTCGCCAAGAAGACCGACGACGTCGCGGGCGACGGCACCACCACCGCCACCGTGCTCGCTCAGGCGCTCGTACGTGAGGGCCTGCGTAACGTCGCGGCCGGTGCCAACCCGCTGGGTCTCAAGCGCGGCATCGAGAAGGCCGTCGAGGCCGTCACCACCAAGCTCCTCGCGACCGCCAAGGAGATCGACACCAAGGAGCAGATCGCCGCTACCGCCGGTATCTCGGCCGGCGACGCGTCCATCGGTGAGCTGATCGCCGAGGCCATGGACAAGGTCGGCAAGGAAGGCGTCATCACCGTCGAGGAGAGCAACACCTTCGGGCTCCAGCTGGAGCTCACCGAGGGTATGCGCTTCGACAAGGGCTACATCTCGGGTTACTTCGTGACCGACCCGGAGCGTCAGGAAGCGGTCCTCGAGGATCCGTACATCCTGCTCGTCGGTTCCAAGGTTTCCACCGTCAAGGACCTGCTGCCGCTGCTGGAGAAGGTCATCCAGGCCGGTAAGCCGCTGCTGATCATCGCCGAGGACGTCGAGGGCGAGGCCCTGTCGACCCTGGTCGTGAACAAGATCCGCGGCACCTTCAAGTCCGTTGCCGTCAAGGCGCCGGGCTTCGGTGACCGTCGCAAGGCGCAGCTGGCCGATATCGCCATCCTGACCGGTGGCGAGGTCATCAGCGAAGAGGTCGGCCTCTCCCTGGAGACCGCTGGCATCGAGCTGCTCGGCCAGGCCCGCAAGGTCGTCATCACCAAGGATGAGACCACCATCGTCGAGGGCGCTGGCGACGCGGAGGCCATCAAGGGCCGCGTTGCGCAGATCCGCACCGAGATCGAGAACTCGGATTCGGATTACGACCGGGAGAAGCTGCAGGAGCGTCTGGCCAAGCTGGCCGGCGGTGTTGCGGTGATCAAGGCCGGTGCCGCGACCGAGGTCGAGCTCAAGGAGCGCAAGCACCGCATCGAGGATGCCGTGCGCAACGCCAAGGCCGCCGTCGAGGAGGGCATCGTCGCCGGTGGTGGCGTGGCCCTGCTGCAGTCGGCTCCGGCCCTGGACGACCTGAAGCTCACCGGTGACGAGGCGACCGGCGCGAACATCGTGCGCGTCGCGCTGTCGGCTCCGCTGAAGCAGATCGCCTTCAACGCGGGGCTCGAGCCCGGCGTTGTCGCCGAGAAGGTCTCGAACCTCCCGGCCGGCCACGGCCTGAACGCCGACTCGGGCGAGTACCAGGACCTCCTGGCCGCCGGTGTCGCCGACCCGGTCAAGGTCACCCGTTCGGCCCTGCAGAACGCGGCTTCCATCGCGGCTCTGTTCCTCACCACCGAGGCCGTCGTCGCCGACAAGCCGGAGAAGACCGCCGCTCCCGCCGGCGACCCGACCGGTGGCATGGGCGGCATGGACTTCTGAGTCCCGCCTCTCAGCAACACATCTAGACTCGAAGGCCGGTCCACCAATGGTGGACCGGCCTTCGGTCTTTGGTTGTTCGAGAACGATGAACGGCCAGGCGAAGCCGAACGATCAAGGCTATTGGTTCGGTGGAGGGGTTGGGGCAGGGATTAATTCGAGGCGGCGCTCAGGTCTTGGGTGGGGCGGTTGGGTTTTTTGGGGCTGCCTTTGGCCGCTGGGGTGGGGGGTTCGATTTGTTGATCGGCGGCCGTCTCGAGCGCTTTGTCGACCGTCGGATCGGAGTCGATTACCGGTGTGGGTGGGTTCGGTTCGACTATCGGCGTGAGCGGATCGGAGTCGGCTACCGGCGTGGGTGGATCGGGTTCGGCTACCGGCGTGACGGTCGGCAGTTCGGGATCCGCGAGTTCGGTTGCGGCCGATTCGGCGGCGAACTCCGCGGCGGCGGCCAGGCGTAGGCGTTCGGCGAGTTCGTTGAAGATGTAGAAGTTGGGGATCTGGCCTACGGGGGTGAGGGAGACCCAGGTGCCGTCGACCTTCATGCGGACCAAACCGCTTCGGGCGTCGATCAATTGGATCTGTTCCCAGGCGTAGGCCCGGCTGTGGAAATAGAGTGCGGCCAGGTCGAGGGCGATTTCGCCGAAATGGACGGTCGCGCCGTCATCGATGGCGGCAACGGCGCGGGGGAGCTGGGCCAGGGTGACCGCAGACTGGATCGCCCTGCCCCACTCACGCGCTTCGCCGAACAGGGTGTCGTCGAATGCGGCCTCGGCGCCGTCGGGGCCCGACATCCGCAGCGAGTACTCGGTGTGAGCGGAATTCTGGAAGGGGATGACCTGCTGGCGCACTTCGGCGCTGTCCCAGCGGAACCCGGCCACCTGCTCACCGGAGCGGTACACGGTCATGCCGACATCGAAAAGATCCAGCCGCGCGGCGCGGTGCCGCCGATTGCGCCGCCCGCGGAAGAAGGCCATCGATGCGGGCACCAGGCCGAGGAGACCGACCGCGAGCGCACCGGGATAGGCCCCGACCGTCACACAGATAACTCCCACGGCGGTGAACCCGCCCGCGACGATCCCGCAGCCACGCACGAAAGTATCGCTCGCAGGCGCCGGTAGAAAGGTCTGTCGGTGCGTGCCGAGCTTCTGATATTCGGCCATCAAGTGGATCAGCTGCGACAGTGGAACCTTTTGTGGCCCGCCGGTTCCGACATCGCCATGGCTCGGAGTGGTCAATTGTCCCTCCATGAGGCGGTTTTCCTCCGCGGCGAAGCGTATGACACTCGCCCGAAGGTCGCCACCCCAGCCGCGTGCCCGGTCAGTCGGCCGAGCTTACGTCATCGCGGCGGCATACCTGCGACGGGTGCGGGCGTTTCGTCGTGATTTAGATCAAGTTGTCATATGGCGAATAGGCCGATGGCCGGTCCGCTGAACGAACCGGCCGTGCGGCGGGATCAGATTCCGTCAACTGCCAGGACAGCGAATGGCATGGTCGGGGTGCCAGGCCCCATCGGCCCGCCCTTATCGAATTGGGAAGAGACGACCAGCGTTCGACCATTGCTGTGTACCAATGTGGTGGGAATGCGCAGGGAGTCATCGGTGAGCGTGCGGTCCAGTTCGACGGTCGCGCCGTCATCGCTGATCTTCCAGCGGGTAATGGTGTTGCTCGCATTCTGGGCCGCCCACAGCGTGCTGCCGTGCAGTTCCAGTCCGTCACCGTGTTTCAGATCGGGGCCGCGCATGGTCACCTTGCGAATTTCCGGCGAATTCGCCGCGGTCGCAACGCGATACAGCTCACCGGAGTTCATATCGACGATCAGCAGATAGCGACCGGAATCGTCGGACACGATGCCGTTCAAGGTAAATGCGTCCGGCGCGTGCGGGCCGACAATGGTGCTCAAGTCGAATTGTGTTGTCAGATCGGCCTTTCCGCCGTGCGCCGCGGTGACCTGCTCCGGGGTGACCCGGTAGACCACCGGTCGCAGGCTGTCGGTCAGATATGCGCTGCCGTCCGGCGTAATGGTCAGATCGTTGACCAGGCTCGGTTCGGTGCCGGTGATATCGAAGCGGGCGACCAGCGCACGGCTGCCGATGTCGTACACCGCGACTCCGGCCGTCGAGTCGATTACCCACAGTCGTCCTGCCGCATCGACTTTCAAACCATTGGCGGTTTTGCGGCCGTCGGTCCCCTCGGACAGGAAGATTTCGGCCCGCGCGGCGCCGGGTGTTGCGCGGTAGACGGCGCCGTTGGCGTATGAGCCGACGTAGGTGTCACCGGTGCGGGGATCGACGGCGATGCCCTCCGGATAGACGCGATCACCGGGCAGTTCGTAGGCGGTGCTGATGTGGGTTGCCGGTTGGCTCACGGCCTCCGTCGCTGTGCCGCACGCCGTGACGGCGGTGCAGGCGATGGCGGTGGCGATGGTCGAGATGGTGCGGAACATGCTCGTGGCTCCTGATAGTCGAACATCCGGATGCATTCACATCTTAGAATGTGCACGAACTTATATTAGAACTCTAATCAACGTCAAGAGTCTAATCAGTAGACGGGCAGTTACCATGCGGATATGACGTCCATGCACTCCTCCGAGCGCCTCGGCTCGTATATCAAGCGCGCCGAACAGGCCCTCAACTCGGCGAAGAGCGCGGCGCTCAAACCGGCGGGCCTCACCGTTCCCCAGTACGGGGCCCTGCTGTTCCTCATCGAAAATCCGGGCATCAATGCCGCCGCGCTGGCCCGGCTGTGCGGGGTGACCCCGCCGACCATGAATACGATCCTGACCAATCTCCAGGACCGCGGGCTCATCGAGCGCACCCCGCATGCCTGGCACAAGAACGTCCTGGAGACCCGTCTCACCGAAGCGGGGGCGGCGCTCGCGCAGGAGGCGGACGTGAATGCCGTCCGCGTGGAACGCGCATTGGCCGACGAATTCACCGAGGCCGAACATGCCGCGCTGCGCGAACTACTCACCCGCTGCGCCGACCTGCTCGATTCCATCCGCCCCGAATCCGCGCCGAAAAAATAGCTCCCGATCGGATCGACCCGGGAGCTATTGGGGTACAGGCGATTTCACGCCGGAACGACCACCGCCGTTTCGTCGCGTGCCGGTCGGCGCAGGGTTGCGACGCCGAGCGCGAGGGCGACGAAGCCGACCGCGGCGGAGGTCCACGGGAGCCAGCTCGCGCCCGACGAATCGAGCACCGTGCCGCCGAGTAGTGAACCGATGCCGCTGCCGAGGTAGATGGCCGAGCCATTGAGTCCGAGCGCGACGGTCGGCGCGTCATGGGCAATGGCGAAGAGCCGGAACTGCTGCGGGATCAGGATGGCGGATCCGAAGAGGCCGGTCAGGCCGAGTACCGCGAAGACCGCCCAGTGGGCGTGGGTGGCCGGGCCGAGCAGCATCAGGCCTACGAGGCTGCCGACGAGTCCGACGGTCAGTGTGCCGGCCGGGCCGAATCGGTCCACCGCCCGGCCCGCCTGGGAGTTGCCGATGACCTGACCGATGCCCATGACCAGCAGCAGCCACGCGAGTTGTCCCTGCGGCACCGATGGTGCGACGACGACCGGCAGGTAGACGATGGTCGTATAGGCCGCGGTCATCTGCAGCGTCGTCACCAGCAGAACCCGCAGCACGGCGGGTCGGGCGAGTACGCCGACGCGATCGCGCAATCCGGTACTCGGCAAGGTGACGCGCGGCAGCAGCAGCACCAGCGCGGCCGCGATGGCGCCGGCCGCGACGATCGCCCAGAGCACCCCGCGCCAGCCGATCCAACGCTCCACGAAGATGCCGATCGGCACGCCCGCGACGGCGGACAGCGTGATTCCGGCGGTGACGACCGATAGCGCCCGGCCGCGGTGTGCGTCGTCGGCGACCACCCCGGCCACGGCGAAGGCATTGGCCTGGAATGCCGCCGCGCCGATCGCGGCAACGACGCGCGCTCCGGCCATCACCGAAAAGTCCTGCGCCGCAGCCTGTCCGATCATGCCGATGACGAAAAGCGCCGCACCGCCGCCCAATACCCAGCGCCGGTCCCAGGATCCGGTCGCGGCCGCGATGATCGGCGAGGCAATGGCGTAGGTCCAGGCGAACATGGTGGTGAGCTGGCCCGCGGTGGCCACCGAAACGCCCAGGTCGCGGGCGATGAGCGGGAGCATGCCGTTGAGGACGAAACCGTCGGTACCCAGTACGAAGGTGCCGACGGCTAGTGGGATCAGGGATCGATACAAATTGTTCGATGGTTGTCGAAGCATCTTATGATGCTGAGATATAATTCGATGATTGTCAAACGATCGGAGGATGAACGTGCGTCAGCTACCGCAGCCGAGCACCCGCGACCTGGACTTGATCCGGGTGCTCAGCGCCATCGCCGATCCGATCCGGCTGGAGCTGATCCGCTCGCTCGCCGGGGTCCGCGAACCGCTCAGTTGCGCCATCGACAAATTCGATGTCGAGATCACCGCCGCCACCGCATCGCACCACTGGAAGGTGCTGCGCGACGCGGGCGTCACGACCACCTACGTCTCCGGCCGCAACCGACTCGTCGAACTGCGGCGTGACGATCTGGAGCAACGTTTCCCCGGCCTGCTCGATGCGATCATCAACGGCTCGCAATCCTGACCCGAGCACATCGACCGCCCGCTGTTCAAACGCCCCAAAAGTTTTGGCTTTACCGGCGATCCCGTAACAGGTGCACTTGGGGTGGGCACAAGCCTTGAACGTCACTCGGGGGTGGGGACAATGAACGGATTCATGGTCGTGATCGTGATCGGCGTCGTGCTGTTGTTCGGCACGATCGCGATGATCAATCGCGCGAACCGCGACAATCTGCGGCGTCGCAACCGCCGCAGTCGGAGTCGATGGGCCGCGGGCGGCGGTGGCGACGCGGGCGGCGGTTGCGGCGGCGGCTCCAGCTGCGGTGGTGGTTCGAGCTGCGGCGGCGGCTCTAGCTGCGGTGGGGGCGGCTGTGGCGGAGGCGGCGGCGGTGGTTGTGGCGGCGGCAGCTGATTCAGTCCGGCAGCAGACTCTGAAATGCGCTGTCCACCAACATCCTTCGCTGTTCCTCGGTACTCGGGAGCGCGTCGGGGGAGACGCGGGCCAGTTGGTTGAAGCCGTGGTAAATGCTCACGGCGACAACCGCTCTGGTCCGCGCCTGCCCGGCGTTCAGCCCCAATTCGCGCAGCAATTCCGCGACGTATTCGATACGCCGGTCCGCGACGCGGCGCAGCGTCGCGGCGACCGATGCCTGGTCCGCCGAGGCCATTAGCGCCAATTCGATGCGTCCGGTGGCTGCGTAGTCGATGACCTGGGCGAAGAGTCGATGCAACCGCTCGGCCGGGTCGGTCTCGATGGCGATCTCGGCGATCACATCGTCGGTGCTGCGCTGCTCCCAGCGCGCCAGTGCCGCCTCGACGAGGGCCGCGCGGTCCTTGAAATGCCAGTAGAAGCTGCCCTTGGTCGTGCCGAGCCGCTTGGCGATGGGCTCGACGGCGACCGCCGCCAGACCGCCCTCCGCCAGCGCGTCCAGTGCGGCCTGTGCCCAATCGTCGGCGCTGAGCCGTGTCTTCGCGGTCGCATCCCCTTGTGCCATTCCCATACGCTACCGTATGGTCATCCATACGCTCCGGTATGGACTATCGGAGGAGTGCGGTGCCGAGTTATGGACGAGTCGAAATTCCCGAACGAGCGACGTTGGCGCGTTCGTTGGAGACCGATTGGGATTACATCGATTCCTACGAAATAGCGTTGCCGCCGGGCGCTCCAATCGATCCTCGAAAATGGACCCGAAAGATATTCTTCGGCAACCCTTTTCCCGATTGCGAATGTGATGAACGCGAGCACGTGACCGCCGATGCGATGGCGGTCCTCGACTATGTCGTCTCCGTTCTCGTCGACGACGGCACGGTCACCATCACTTCGCTGGTCAAGTATCGAAATCGCTGGGGCCGAGGGTATTTCGCCGTCGTGCGCCCATTCCACCGTCGGCTCGTGCCGTGGATGCTTGCGCGCGCCGCCCGCAGTTTCGCCCGCTGACGCGCCGTTTCGAACGGATGCGGGGACGACTCTGTTGCGCGGTCGTAGGCTGAACCCATGTCTGGCGACATACGCGGTGTGCTCTACGACATCGACGGCGTGCTGGTGACCTCCTGGCACGAGATCGACGGTGCGGTCGACGCCGTGCGCCGCGTGCGCGAAAGTGGTTTGCGCCGAAGGTTTCTCACCAATACCACCTCCCGCACCTGCGATGAGATCGCCGAGCGACTGCGGGCTGCCGGGTTCGATGTCGATACCGCGGAGATCGTCACCGCTGCCCGGCTCACCGGCGAATATGTGGGCCGCCGCTACCCGGATGCGGCAGTCTGGGTGCTCAATCACGGCGATATCGCGGCCGACCTCGCCGAGTTGACTCTCGACGACGAAGATCCGGATGTCATCGTAATCGGCGGCGCCGGTGCGGAATTCACACATGACGCGCTGAGCCGGGTGGCCGAGCTGATGCTGGACGGCATTCCGGTCGTCGCGATGCACAGCGGCCTGACCTGGGCTACCGATACCGGGCTCCGCATCGACGCGGGCGCGTATCTGCCGGGTCTGGAGGCAGCGGGCAGTGCCGAGATCGCGGTGGTCGGCAAGCCCGCGGCGGCCGGATTCCGTACCTGCGCGGACCTTATGGGCCTCGAGCCGGCCGAGGTGTTGATGATCGGTGACGATCTGCACTCCGATGTGCTCGCCGCTCAGCAGGCCGGTATGACCGGAGTTCTGGTGCGCACCGGCAAATTCCGGCCCGCCGTTCTGGCGGCCACTTCGGCCGCACCGGATCACGTCATCGATTCCGTCGCGGAACTGCCCGCGTTGTTGAAAGGTCTGTCGAAAGAATAATTCTAAAAAAAGTCCTGCAAAAACTTTCGGCGTGCCGAACCTCTCGGTATCCTCCGTTGCGGCAAACAGTCAGTGACGCCCACTGTGGCAGCAGCTAGATCGGAGATCGGCATCCGGTGAGCGCAATAGCAACCGAGCGGCCAACTTTCGGCTAACACCTGTTTCGCCGAAGGTTGAGACGAACGGCCCGATCCATGACGAGGGGATCGGGCCCTTCGGTATTGTCTGCCCCAATGTCACAGGATGCGAATACGGGACGAATGTATGCCGGGCAACCCGTAGAGGACCGGCAACGTCAGCGGCGTGCGCGTTTTCTGGAATCGGGCCTGACGGTCTTTGCGCGCGATGGCTACGCCAATAGTTCGGTCGGCGCTATCTGTAAGGACGCCGGACTCTCCTCGAGGCAGTTCTATGAGGAGTTCACCGGCCGCGAATCCCTCCTACTCGAGCTCTACGAGCAGATCGATAGGGAATCGCGCGATGCGGTGACCGCCGCCCTCGAGAAGAAATCCGATGCGACCGCGCTGGAGATCATCGATGCCGCGGTGCGCGCCTACGTCGAATCCATCGGCTCCGATCCGCGCAAGGCGCGGGTGGCGCTGGTAGAGGTCGTCGGCGCCGGGCCGAAGGTGGAGAAGTTCCGGCTGGAGCTGCGTCGCGTCTGGGGTTCGCTACTCGCCGGCGCCGCGGAGGATGCCGCCTTGCACGGCGAAATCCCAACGGGCGACTACGAGATGCGGGTGCTGGCCATCATCGGCGCGGTCAACTACGTGGTGGATTCCTGGAGCGGTTCGGATCCGCGCCCACCACTAGACGACGTGATCCGGGTGCTCAGCCGAGTGATCATGGGTGCGGTCGGCGCATAGTTGCGGCGGCTGTCGGCTACCGTGCGCTCTATGGAGACGGTCCCCATCCAGATGCCGGACGGCACCACCGTGCCGGTGCGGCTGTTCCCGGCGACCGGTGCGCATCGGCATCCGGTGCGCCCGGATGCGCCGCGTCCGGTGGTGGTGATGGTGCCCGGCCTCGGTGTCCCGGCCGGGTACTACGAACTGTTCGCTCAGGAGCTGGCCGCGCGCGGCTTCGATGCCGCGATCGGTGAGCTGCGCGGCACGGGTGACAGCCGCCCGCGCCCGAGCGCCGCGAGCACCTTCGGCTACCACGAACTGGCATCGGTCGACTTCCCGGCGATCTTCTCGGTGGTGCGCGACCGGTTCCCCGACAGCACCCCGTATCTGCTCGGCCACAGCATGGGCGGCCAGCTCGCGGTGCTGTACGCGGCGCGGATCCGCGGACGCCTGGGTGGGCTGATCCTGATCGCCTCCGGTACCCCGTATCACCGTGGATTCCGGGGTATTTCGGGTCCCGGCATGCTGGCCGGCACCGCAGTCATGTCGCTGACGGCCAATCTGGCGGGCTTCTGGCCCGGCGACCGGATCTCGCTCGGCGGCTTCGGACGCCAGTCGAAGGTGCTCATGTCGGACTGGGCCCGGCTGGCCCGCACCGGCCGCTTCGTGCCGGTCGATGCGGATATCGACTACGAGGAGCGGATCGCCAGACTGAAGCTGCCCGTGCTGTCCATCACCATGACCGGCGACGATCTCACGCCGAGCAGTTCGGCCGCACATCTGCTGGCCAAGATGCCCCAGGCCGAGGTGACCACCTGGGTACAACCGGAACCATTGGGGCACAACGGCTGGATCCGTCGGTACGGCAGCACGGTCGATCAAATCGAAAAGTGGTTGCGGGACCGCTAGATGGTGACCGCGTGCCTACGTCGCGACGAAGCGCAATCGAGCAAGCCGTCATAAGCTGGTGCTCGTGTCGAATGAGCAACGGCGGCAACTACATCTGGATGTCATCGCGGAATTCCGCGCCAATGCGGGAAAGGTCGGCGGGCAGTTCGCGAACATACCGCTGCTACTGCTGACAACCACCGGCGCCCGCACCGGCGAATCCCGAACCTGGCCGCTGGCTTTTCAGCGCGACGGTGACCGGGTAGTGGTCTACGCCGCCAACGGCGGACGGCCGAATCGTCCGGGGTGGTACCACAATCTGACCGCGCACCCCGAGGCCGTCGTCGAAGTCGGTACCGAATCGTGGCCGGTGTTCGCATCGGTTGCGGAAGGCGATGAGCGGCAACAGCTTTGGGAAAGCAAGCTGGTCGACGCACCATTCCTCGCCGACTTCCAGGCCAAGGTCTCCTGGCAGATCCCGGTGGTCATCCTGGCTCCGGCGAACGGCAATTCCTAAGTGGGGTCGGCGGTTTCGCTGAGGTGTTTTGCGAAGCCGTCGAGCATTGCGATGAGGCCGATTTCGAAGTGGTCGGTGTTTGCGGTGGCGTCGGCGGCTGCGGCGAGGGTGTTGTAGGCAGGGGTGTTCGGGGCGGGTTTGCGACTGCGTTGGGATGCTACGGCGGCTACGGTGTGGCTGAGGATATGTCCGACTACGTATTCGCGTAGGCAGCGGGCGAATTGCAGGGCTACCGCTGGGGTGAAGCCGACGCCTTGGAGGCGTTCGACCATCCAGTTTCCGGTTTCGATTGCCGCGGCGCTGCGGACCGGTCTTGTTGCGAAGATCGGGACGGCGTTCGGGTGGCGGCGGAGTGTGGAGCGGAGGCGATGTGCGTAGGCGCTCATCAAGTCCGGCCAATCTTCCTGCCACGGAAGGGTTTCCATGTCGAGTTCGTCGAACATCGCTTCGGCGATGCCGTCGAACAGGTCCTGCTGATCGGTGAAGTGCCGGTAGGCCGCCATCGGGTCCGCCCCTAGAGCCACACCTAATTTCCGCATGGTGAAGCCGTCGAGTCCGGCGGTATCGATGACGGTCAGCGCCACCGCGGCAATATAGTCGCGATTCAGTGCGATCCGGGTAGTCGGCTTTTTCATGCGCTGATCAGCTCCACCAGCCGGGTGACGAACTCCTTCGGCTGCAACTGGTAGGGCACATGTCCGCCAGGGAATTCCACACAGTCGCGGCCGAGTTCGTCGGCCAGTGCGTGCGCTGCGACGTAGTACGGCTTGCCGACGCTCTCGCGTCCGGTCGCCAGCTGCCACGGCACGTCGACCTTCCGGAGGGCGGCCAGGTCCGGGTGGTAGTCGAAGCAGAAGGCGGGCAGTTCGCGTCGCAGCAGCAGGTCGGCATTGTTCAGCTGGCGGGTCATGGTCGCCGGCTGAGTTCGGGTGATCCGGCGAAGTGCGGCTCCGATCGCGAGCGATGCGCGACTTGCAGCGGCCATCAGGGCTTGTCCCGCATTCGATCGGAGGATCCGTGGCACATTCGGCATGGTCAAAACGCCGAATGCCGCGAACGCGCGCATCGGACTCTTCGCAACGGCGAGTGCGCCGATGTCGGCGATCTCCTGCCGCGCAGGGCTTTCGACGGACAGCAGTTGGACCAGCGGCGGTTCGTGCACGACTGCATCGATAAGCCGATCTGTGTGTGCGGCAAGCAATTCGAGCGTGATGATCGCGGCACCGCTGCTGCCGAAGACGTGTGCGCGCTCGATCGCGTAGGCGTCGAGGACCGCGATGACATCCGCCGCCTGCGTCGCGACATCGATCGCGGCGTGCGAATCCGTGAGCGGGCTTCGCGAATTGCCGCGCCGGTCGAAGGTGATGACGCGGTAGCGGTCGGCCAACAGGGGGATGACGGCCTCGTACATTCCGGCATCACCACCGCCACCGGAGATGAGGACCAGATCCGGTCCCGTTCCGGCCGCTTCGGTGTGCAGTCGCGCGCCGGGGGTATCGACGATTCGCATGACGACTCCTTGTCTACATCGTAGACCGAGTCTACGTCGTAGACATACTGCCGCGACAGGTCGACCCGGTGCAGGATGCACCGGGCCGGTTGGACCTGATTACCGCTCCATCAACATCTGCGTGAAGAACTCGTAGATGAGTCCGGCCTGGAATGCCGACTGCTTGTTGTCGGCCGCACCGCCGTGGCCACCCTCGATGTTCTCGTGGTACCAGATGGTGTGGCCCTGTTCCTCCAGCAGCGCAGCCATCTTGCGGGCATGGCCCGGGTGGACCCGGTCGTCGCGGGTGGAGGTGGTCAGCAGGATCGGCGGGTAGGCCGCGTCGGAGCGGACGTTCTGGTAGGGCGAGTACTTGCTGATGTACTCCCACTCTTCGGGCTTGTCCGGATCGCCGTATTCGGCCACCCAGGACGCACCGGCCAGCAGCAGGTGATACCGCTGCATATCGAGCAGCGGGACCTGGCAGACGATGGCGCCGAACAGCTCCGGATAGCGGGTCAGCATGACACCCATGAGCAGGCCGCCGTTGCTGCCGCCGACCGCGCCCAGCTGTTCATGCGTGGTGATGCCGCGGGCCACCAGATCCTTGGCGATCGAGGAGAAGTCCTCATAGACCTTGTGCCTGTTGGCCTTCTGCACCGAGGTGTGCCACTGCGGGCCGTATTCGCCGCCGCCGCGGATATTGGTCATCACCCAGGTGCCGCCGCGTTCCAGCCAGCCCATGCCGGAGGCGCCGCTGTAGGCGGGGGTGCGGGATACCTCGAAGCCGCCATAGCCGGACATCACCGTCGGGCCAGGGGTGTCCTTGCGGTCGCGGTGGCGGATCACGAAGTACGGCACCATGGTTCCGTCATCGGAGCGCGCGAAGAACTGCTCGGTCTCGATGCCATCGGCGTCGAAGAAGCCGGGTTCCTGTTTGAGTTGTTCGGTCCGGCCGCCGACCGCGCTGGCGAGCAGGGTGGCGGGAGTGGTGAATCCGCTTGTGGTCAGCATGAATTCGTCGCCGCCCTCCAGCGGGTCGAGATTCATCACGCTGGTGGTCGCCATCGACGGGGTGTCGGCGAGCGGCTCCCGGCGCCAGCCGTCCGGACCGGGGGTGAGGACGTAGAGCTTGGTCTGCACATCCTCGAGGGTGATCAGCAGCAGATGGTTCTCGGTCCAGCCGTAGCCGTGCAGTGAAGTGTGCTCGTCCGGGGTGAAGATCACCTCGAATTCCCGTGCACCGGAAAGGAATTTCTCGAAGTCCATGGCCAGCAGCGCACCGGCTGGGTAGGTCTTGTCGCCGATTTCCCACGGCGACTTCAGTCGGACCAGGAACCAATCCTTGTACCAGGACTCGCTGGCGTCGGTCGGTACATCGAGATGCCGCAGACTGCCGTCGCTTTCGAGCAGGTACACCTCTTCGTTGAAGAAGTCGGTGGCACGGCCGACGAAATGCCGTTCATAGCCGGGTGTCCGGTCGTAGCCTGCCGAGACCGCGACATCGCCTGCCTCGCCCTCGAATACCGTTTCGGCCTCGGTGAGCGGGGTGCCGCGCCGCCAGCGCTTGGCGATACGCGGATAACCGGAATCGGTGAGCGAACCCGGCCCGAAATCGGTGCCGACATACACCGAGTCGATATCGATCCAGCGGATCTCGGATTTCGCCTCGGACAGGAAGTAACCACCGTCGGCCGGATCGATGAATTCCCTTGTTTCGATATCGAATTCGCGCACGACCTTGGCATCCGCGCCGCCGCGGGACAGGCTGATGAGTGCACGCGACTGTTCCGGCCGCAGCACCGCGGCACCGCCCCACACCCAGTTCTCGCCCTCGGCGGTGCCGAGTGCGTCCAGGTCGATCAGCACATCCCAGTCCGGCGCTTCCTTGGCGTATTCGGCGAAGGTGGTGCGCCGCCACAGCCCGCGCGGATGTTCGGCGTCGCGCCAGAAGTTGTAGAGCCAGTGGCCGCGCCGACCCGGGTAGGCGATCTTGGTGTCGGTGTCGAGCATGTCCAGGATGCGGCGCTCGAGCTCGGTGAACCGATCGGAGCTGGCGAAACGCTCGACAACCACCTCGTTGTGCGCGCGTGCGAAGTCGAGGGCCCGCTCATCGGTTACTTCTTCGAGCCACAGGTAGGGATCGGTCACAGTTTGCTCAACGCCCGTCATGTCCACATTGTTGCCGAGAGGCTTTAAAGGTGAGATATCACTCGATGAATCGGGCAATTCGGGCGGCCTGTTACCGGTTGCTAGACATCGGTTCGAGTAGTGACATACGTACCGGTCGGATCAGTAGGATCGCTGCTCCGATACCGAACCGAGGCGGAAGGTGGCCGGTTTGCCACAGTTTCTCTGGGAGCAGCACTGCTGCCTGCCATTACTGCATTCCGCTCGGATCGCCGACCTGGCGCGCTATCCGTCCGGGTCGTATTTATCGGTGAACGTCGGATATTCACACCAGTCGACCGAGGATTCGCTCGCGCTGCTGCACAAGTTCCGCCGGGATGCGCTGCGCGACGGTCGGTTCCGGCTGGTCGAGCGGTTCGCCGATATCGGTGCCGCCGATACCATTTCGCTGGCCTTCGACCTGGAGGATTCGGGGCCGCTGGGCGGTGATCCGGATAACCTCGAGATGTTCTACGAACTGGGCGTTCGCTCAATGCTGCCGACGTACAACCACGCCAACGCGGCGGGTTGCGGCTGTCTTGATACCGACGACACCGGACTCACCGCCTACGGCCGAGATCTGGTGCGCAAACAGAACGAGGTCGGCCTATTCGTCGACGGTTCGCACTGCTCCCGCCGCACCGGACTGGACCTGGCCGAACGCACCGAAGTTCCGATGATCTACAGCCATTCCAATTTCGCCGCCCGGTGGGCGCATCCGCGCAATATCACCGATGAACAGGCGCTGGCCTGTGCCCGGACCGGCGGGGTTATCGGTATCAATGGAGTGGGAATCTTCCTGGGCCAGAATGCGATCGATGGCCGGGCCGAGCGGGTCGCGGCAATGGCCACGCATATCGAATACGGTGCGGAACTCGTCGGGATCGAACATATCGGCATCGGATCCGACTACTCCTTCGATGCCGAGGATTTCAATGACATGCTTACGCAGGATCCGGGGGCGTTTTCCGACGCGTATACCAAGTGGGGGCCGCTGCAGTGGGTACCGCCGGAAGATCTGCTCGGACTGAGTGAGTTACCCGGCCTGGATGCCGTACTCGCGGATCGCGGATTCAGTGCGGCCGATCGAGCGGCGGTGTTCGGTGGCAACTTCGCCCGTATCGCACAGCAGGTCTGGCGCGACTGAGGTCCCTGGCCGCGCGCCGGCGACAAGCCGCCTCAGTTCGGAACCGGGTCGGTCGCGGGTGTGCGGCAGTGCGCAGTCTCGAGTAAATAATGTTCACGAGACAGCCGCTGTGGGGTGCCGTGCACATCAACCGGCGTGCCACGGAGCCGAGAGCCAATGGCTATGGAACCTGATGGCGGTGCAAGCGGATTTAGTTCACCGCCGAGCCGGGCCGCGCGCGACAGCCAGGGCGATATCTGCCTCCGTATCGGTCCGCGCACCCGAAAGCCGCGGCACTATGTGGCGCGTATCGCATAGTTGCGGGGGGACGGTGGGTGAAGTTTGCTCGACAGAGTTAGGCTCGACGGCGTGACTTCCCATTACGACGTTGTCGTTCTCGGTGCCGGTCCTGGCGGTTATGTCGCCGCCATCCGTGCGGCACAACTTGGCCTCCGTACCGCGATCGTCGAGCAGAAGTATTGGGGTGGTGTCTGCCTCAACGTGGGCTGCATCCCTTCCAAGGCGCTGCTGCGCAACGCGGAACTCGCGCATATCTTCACCAAGGAAGCCAAGACCTTCGGCATCTCCGGCGACGTGAGCTTCGACTTCGGCGTCGCGTTCGACCGCAGCCGCAAGGTCGCCGACGGCCGGGTCAAGGGCGTCCACTTCCTGATGAAGAAGAACAAGATCGACGAGTTCGACGGTAAGGGCACCTTCACCGACGCGAACACCCTCTCGGTCGCCCTGTCCAGCGGCGGCACCGAGACGATCACCTTCAGCAATGTCATCATCGCCACCGGCACCGTCACCAAGCTGCTGCCGGGCACCTCGCTCAGCGCGAATGTGGTGACCTACGAGGAGCAGATCCTCACCCGGGACCTGCCCGGCTCGATCCTCATCGTCGGCGCAGGCGCGATCGGCATGGAGTTCGGCTACGTCCTGAAGAACTACGGCGTCGACGTGCGCATTGTGGAGTTCCTGGACCGTGCGCTGCCGAACGAGGACGCCGACGTCTCCAAGGAGATCACCAAGCAGTACAAGAAGCTCGGCATCACCATCACCACCGGTGCGGCCGTGCAGTCGATCGACGACGACGGCTCCAAGGTCACCGTGTCGATCAAGGACAACAAGACCGGCAACCTGGAGACGGTCACCGTCGACAAGGTGCTGCAGGCCGTCGGCTTCGCGCCCCGGGTCGAGGGCTATGGCCTGGAGAACACCGGCGTCGCGCTCGAGCGCGGCGCGATCGTCATCGACGACAACATGCGCACCAATGTGCCGCACATCTACTCCATCGGTGACGTGACCGGGAAGCTGCAGCTCGCCCACGTCGCGGAGGCCCAGGGCGTGGTCGCCGCGGAGACGATCGCCGGTGCGCCGACGGTCACGCTCGGCGACTACCGGATGATGCCGCGCGCCACCTTCTGCCAGCCGCAGGTCGCCAGCTTCGGCCTCACCGAGCAGCAGGCCCGCGACGAGGGCTACGACGTGAAGGTCGCCACCTTCCCGTTCACCGCCAACGGCAAGGCGCACGGCCTCGGCGATCCGACCGGTTTCGTCAAGCTGGTCGCCGACGCCAAGTACGGCGAACTGCTCGGCGGCCACCTCATCGGTCCGGATGTCTCCGAACTGCTGCCGGAGCTGACCCTGGCCCAGAAGTGGGACCTGACCGTCAACGAGCTGACCCGCAACGTGCACACCCACCCGACGTTGAGCGAAGCCCTGCAGGAAGCGTTCCACGGCCTCGCGGGCCACATGATCAACTTCTGATCCGTGTCGAAGACGGTGGTGTTCGGGCCGAAAGGTCCGGGCGCCACCGTTTTTCATTGGAGCTGAACAATGCGACGCAAATGGTTGATCGGTAGTGCGCTGGTGCTCGTGGTGGCATTGGCGCTGGCGGTCGGCGGCTACTACCTGATGAACTCGCGCACCTTCCAACTGGCGGGGCGGCTCGTGAACCGAGTCGATACCACCGACAAGGTGGTGGCATTGACGCTCGACGACGGGCCGACGGACAAAGCGCCGGAAGTGCTGAAAGTCCTTGCCGAAGCCGGGATTCCGGCCACCTTCTATCTCATGGGCCGGGATCTGGCCGCGCATCCCGAATACGGCAGGGCCATCGCGCAGGCCGGCCACGAAATCGGCAATCACACCTACAGCCATCGCCGCATGGTGCTGGTCTCCGGCGATACCGTCCGCGACGAGATCGAGCGAACCGACGCCGAAATCGCGAAAACCGGTTACCAGGGCCCGGTCACCTTCCGCCCGCCCTACGGGAAGAAGCTCTGGGCCCTACCGAAATACCTCTCCGACCACGACCGCACGACGATCACCTGGGATGTGGAACCCGACTCGGGCAAGCAGGCCGGTACCGACGCCATCGTCGCCGAAACCGTCTCCAAGGTGCGGCCCGGCTCCATCGTCCTACTGCATGTCATGGGCCAGTGGACCGAATCCCTCGCCGCCATTCCGCGCATAGTCGGCGAACTCCGTTCCGCCGGTTACCAATTCGTCACGGTGTCGGAGCTTCTGAAGCACTGAGAATCGTCAGAGCATGCCGTAGGCGTGGGTGGGCGTCAGGCGAACGAGGGCGCGGCGGTCGGTGACCATGGCCTTGCGGTATTCGTCCCAGTCGGGGTGCTCGCCCGAACCCGCTCGGTAGTAGCCGACCAGTTCGTCGACAGTGGAGTCGTTGGGGTCCGCGGCGACGGGCGTTAGATCGACGGTGCCCTCGATGACGGCGTAGGCGAAGAAGTCGTCGCGGGTGACGTGGATGGCGGCCCACGGGTCGCGCGCCAGATTGTGGTACTTGGCCCGGTCGGCGGTGATGGAGATGCGGATGATCCCGTCGTCACCCACCACGTGCAGCACATTGGACAGCTGTGGGCGACCATTGCGCCGGATCGTCGTGAGCACGGACCGCTTGGTGGTCCGCGCGAAATCAACAGCCGAGGAAATTTCCATACCCACACCAACCCACCACAAGCCCCCGACCTTCCCGCTGGTCAGCTGATCACCATGTAACGGTTGCGGCATCGCCCGAGAGACCACTCCACCAATACATGGTGATCATGTCGTCCCTGTGCCAGGGTGCTCGCCGACGGGACGTGCATGCGCCGGCGAATTCCGGGGTCAGTCGCGGTGGTAGGCGGCTTGGGCTTCGTGGACGCGGGGCATGTTGGTTTCGACGATCTGGATGAGGTCTTCGAGGCGTTCGGCGACCAGGGCGCCGAGCTCGGTGAGGGTGTATTCGACTCGCGGTGGGATGGTTTCCTGTACCTCGCGATGGACCATGCCGTCGCGCTCCAGGGCCTGCAGGGTCTGCGAGAGCATGCGCTCGCTGACGCCGTCGACGCGACGGCGCAGGGCGCTGAACCGGTACGGCCCCTCGCGCAGCGCGACCAGGGCGAGGGTGCCCCAGCGGCTGGCCACATTCTGGAGCACCGGTCGTGACGTGCAGTTCCGGGCGAATACGTCGGCTTCCAGCGTCGGATCGTCGGTATCCACCAACGGCGTGCGCTGAGTGGTCATGGAATCGATAGTACCCAACTTGACCAAAGTGTCTACGGAATGCATAGTGCTTACTAATAGTTAGTACATGATGAAACGTACAGATCCTTGGAGGTAAGTCATGACCGTCGCCGTAACCGGAGCCGGTGGGCAGCTAGGCCGCCTCGTCGTCGAGGCGCTGTTGCGCGAGGGGACCACGCCGGTGGTCGCGATCGTGCGTGATCCGCAGA
Organism: Nocardia sp. NPDC102475; assembly: GCF_055584605.1. Taxonomy (NCBI): domain Bacteria; kingdom Bacillati; phylum Actinomycetota; class Actinomycetes; order Mycobacteriales; family Nocardiaceae; genus Nocardia; species Nocardia sp. NPDC102475. The sequence continues at coordinate 70,464 of NZ_JBVJLS010000030.1, forward strand.
AGGTCGCCGATCTGGCCGAGCGGGGCGTCGAGGTCCGGCAGGCCTCCTATGACGACGCCGAAGCGCTCGACCGCGCCTTGGTCGGTGTCGACCGGGTGCTGTTGGTCTCCGGCAACGAATTCGGTGCGCGAGTCGCCCAGCACACCAACGTAATTCGGGCCGCCGAGCGTGCGGGCGTGAACCTGCTCGCCTACACCAGCATTCCGCGCGCCACCGAGAACCCGCTCATCCTGGCCCAGGAGCACCGAGGCACCGAGCAGGTGCTCGCGGAATCGACTGTTCCGCACACACTCCTGCGCAACGGCTGGTACTGGGAGAACTACTTCGGCGCACTCGGGCACACGGTCGAGTCCGGCGTTCTGCACGGTGCTGCGGGTGCTGGTCGCGTCGCAGGCGCCGCGCGCGCCGACTACGCCGAGGCGGCCGCCAAGGTGCTTACCACCGACGGTCACGCGGGCCGGATCTACGAACTCGGCGGCGATGAGCGCCTCACCTATGCCGAACTCGCCCAGGTGATTTCGCAGGCTTCCGGCAAGCCGGTGCGCTATGAAAACCTGTCCAAGGAGGACTACAGCGCGGCGCTCGAGCAGGCCGGTCTGCCCGGCGACTACGCCGCGGTGCTCGCGGATTCGGACGCCGGAGTCGGCGACGGCATCCTCGATGTGGACTCCGGCGACCTCCAGAAACTGCTCGGCCGCCCCTCCATCCCCGCCGTCGAGGTCTTCCGCGCCGCCCTCGCCTGAGGTATCCAGGGGTGAGTTCACCGGGTTGCACGCCGTATTTCGGCCGCGCGTTGTCCGCGCTCGTCGTTACGGCGTGCAATCCCTTTATATGTCAATGGAATTGGTAGCCGAGCGGGGTCTTACGCCGCCGCAGCGTTACGCGACCATGGGTAGGTTCGCCGGGCTTGCGCGGTGCGGCCGCGAGGCATTGACACGACATGCAACCCCATGGTGAATCGACCGACCTCGACTCCCATCAGACCCACTGCACCAATTGCAGGATGATGCCGTTCGGATCGGTCGTCTGGAAGTAGCGCTCACCCCAGGGCTCGGTCTCGATCGGGGTGACGATCGGCACGCCCTCGCCCTGGAGCCGTTCGTACTCGGCATCGATGTCGTCCACGACGAACGCGACCAGTAGTCCCTCGCCCGCACTTCCCGCCTTGTCTTTCGGCTTGAAGCTGTCGAGACCGGTGCGCAGGTAGCACAGGGTGAAACCGGCATCGGGGCGGGCGACCGAGACGAAACCGTCGGCCGACATCTGCTCGGTGAAGCCGAGGTGGTCGATGGCGAATTTTGCCGAGGCCTGCGGATCGGCGACATTGAGCGAGATGGCGGAAGCGGTGATTTTCACAAGGTCCTCCTCGGGAGCTGGACTCAAATACTATACTAAGTATGCTGTACTTTGTAGAGAAATTCCCCGAGTGGTCGCACTGTTATGTGGGTCACGCCGATACGATCGGGATCTCGCGAACACGAGGAGGCGGCATGGCCGAGCAGTCACGGGACCGCAGCAGCGCGGGCGATCCCGTGCGCACCTTGGAACTACTGTGGCGCGTGCCCGCCGCATCGGTGCGCGGACCGAAGCAGCGCAGCAGTGTGGATGCCGTGGTCGCGGCGGCCATCGAAATCGCGGATGCGGATGGGATCGGCGCGCTCACTATGCGAGCCGTCGCCACCAAGCTGGGCTTGACCCCGATGGCCACCTATACCTACGTGCCGGGCAAGGCGGAACTCGTCGACCTCATGATCGACGCGGTCTATCGGGAGATGTCGCGTGCCGACCTGACCGATCTGCCCTGGCGCGATCGCGTCACGAGGATCGCCGCCGAGAATCGGGCCATGCTGGCCCGCCACCCGTGGGTCGCCTATTTGCCGACCACGCGGCCACCGCTCGGCCCGGGCGTCGCCGCCAAATATGAACATGAACTGCGTGCCTTCGACGGCCTCGGTCTCGACGATCTCGAGATGGATGCCGCCGTCACCTACGTCCTGGGCTTCGTCACCTCGGTGGCGCGCATCGCCATCGACACCGAACGCGCCCTAACCGAGAGCGCCATGTCCGACCGGCAATGGTGGGAACGCGCCGCCCCGCTACTGGCTCAATTCTTCGATGCCGAGCGCTATCCGCTGGCTGCCCGCGTCGGCGCGGTCGCGGGGCAGGCGCACGACTCCGCCTACAGCGCCGACCACGCCTACGAATTCGGTCTGGTTCGAGTCCTGGACGGCCTGGCCCAGCTCATCGAAAACCGCTGAGCCGCAGGGCTTACTGATCACCGGTCTCGTTGTGCGGTTTCGGACGCTGTGCGGTGTCCGCACCGCTGGGAAGCAGGAAGCTGGTGATCACGATGGACAGAAGAATGAATCCCGCCACGATCAACACGAGGCTGACAGTCATGACGGCCCCTTTCTCTATCGAGCCGACAGCAAATGGTCAGCTAGCTTGATGGAGGGGTTTCCGATCCTGGTGCCGTCACACTATGGCGTGCGACACACGTCGGTATGTGTCTCGAAAGCAATGGTTACTGCGTGACGACGGGATGAAAATCGTCACTCTGTGCGTGTCGTGTTTCAGTTTAGGGGCTGGCGGGGGTGATCGCTCTGGAATTGCTAAATCGAGAATGGGCGGTGTTGGCGAGGGGTGGCGAACTGTGCGCCAACGCCGCGGTCGGTCAGACGCCGTCGCGCTGGATCCGCAGTGCGGTGATGGTCGCGGCCAGCCCCTCGTACTGATTGATGAGCAGCACGATTTCGATCAGGCTGCGCTCGTCGTAGTGCTCGGCAAGTGCGGACCAGGTGGCGTCGTCGATATCGCGGGTTTCGACCAACTTGTCGACGGCGGTGAGCAGCGCGCGATGCTTATCCGACCACTCGTCGTCGGTGGGGCCGGTGCGAACCCGCTCCAGGATCTCCGGCGTGACGCCCGCCCGCCTGCCGAGTCGAATGTGGTGGTCCATTTCGTAGGCGCAGTCGCGCAGTTGTGCGACGCGCAGGATGACCAGCTCGGATTCGTGCCTGGGCAGTCGGCCGCCCGGCATCAATCGCCCGGAGAAGTGCAGCCAGCCGCGGAACAGTCCCTTGGTGCGGCCGAGTGTGCTGAACAGATGTGCGTCGTCCGTCCCCGCCGCGCGTGAAAGTATCTGCCAGACAACCCAATTGATCGGCCCCAGCTCGCGGAGCCGACCGGGTGAAATGCGTGGTTGCAACGCCGAAACCATGCTCATGCCTCCTTGTCCGCCGCCGGTGGCGGGGTCCGTTCCGCCGGACCGAATCCGAGCGTACCGGTGGTCTTCGCGGCGATGGCGGGTCATCATCAGTACCGGCGCGGTGGACGGTGGGACGCCGGGCCGAACCGGATGAGGGTAGGGAATACGCGATGCTGGTGAAGATCAAGACCGGAGCTGATCTCTCCGGGGCCGAACAGGAATTCGTCGAATGCCTGCGGTCGTATCCGACGACCGGTGTCGCGTTGGTCGGCTTGGAGGTCGGCGATCACGGATCTCGTCGGGTCGATGCGATCATTCTGACCCCGCGCGGCATTACCGTGACCGATATCAAGGGCTTCCGACGCCGCCAGAGCGGGATCCTGAGCATTCCGGGCGACGGTCCGTGGACGATCAGCGCGGAGCCTGCCGATCTGGACGAGGAGATCTCCGGCAATCCCGTCGATCAGCTGGAACACAGTATGCATGCGGTGAAGACCCGGCTGGAGCGGGCGCTGATCGATCCGGGCCACATCTGCGGCGCCATCGTTCTCGTCCCGTTCCGGGGGGTCGCGGTGCGGCCCGCTCGAACGAACCTGCGCCCCGGCATGGATATCGTCGTCTCGAATGCCCGTGACGCGACCGAACTCCGTATCTACCTCGAGGGTTTCTCCGCCGGACCGCGTAGCTGGACCGCGGATCGGGTCGCCGCAGCCTGCGATGCGCTCGGCCTCACCGAAAAGCCTTCCCGCGCCGAGCTGCTCGCGGACGGCTTCGACGAGGTACAGCCCAAAGCGCCGTCGCCGTCGGCGCGTGAGCTGCGCAAGCACGTCATCCCCGCGCCGCTGCCGCCGAGCAGGCGGCAGACGGCGGCGGGGTGGGTGGTCTTCGCGATTGCCCTGGTCGGAATCGTGGTGGTCCTCATCGTGATCGCGAGCTCGCTCGCGCACGATTCGGCTGGTCCGGCCCGCGACCCGGACACCTCGACGACGAGCGTGACGCCCTCGCCGCCGCCGTACCGTCCGACCCAGTGCTGGCCCCTCCAGACCAACTGCTGATTCAGAACGCGGCTTCGTCCAGCTCCATGATGTCGTTATCGATCGCGGCGATAATGTTGTTCACCACCGTCAATTCCGGCAGTGCGTTCTTCGCGAAGAAACTTGCGACAGCGACTTTTCCGGAATAGAACGCCCGATCCTTCTCCGGTGCTTCGGCGGCCAGTGCGGCGGCCGCGATCTCGGCCTGCGCCAGCAGTCGCCAGGCGATGAGCAGATCGCCGACCGCGAGCAGGAAGCGCACCGAGCCGAGCCCGACCTTGTACAGCTCCTTCGGATCCTGTTGGGACGCCATCAGATAGCCGGTCAGCGTGGCTGCCATCGCCTGTACATCGGCGACCGCGGTGGCCAGCAGCGCCCGCTCGGTTTCGAAGCGGCCGGTCTTCGCCTCCAGGAAGGCGGCGATCTGCCCGTTGACGTGCGCGAACGCCACACCTTTGTCCCGAATGATCTTGCGGAAGAAGAAGTCCTGCGCCTGGATGGCGGTGGTGCCCTCGTAGAGCGAGTCGATCTTCGCGTCGCGGATGTATTGCTCGATCGGGTAATCCTGCAGATAGCCCGAACCGCCCAGCGTCTGCAGCGATTCGGTCAGGTACTGGTAGGCCCGCTCGGAACCGACACCCTTGACGATCGGCAGCAGCAGATCGTCGACCCGATGCGCCAATTCGGCATCCGCACCCGAAATCAGTTGCGCTACATCGGCATTCTGATGGGCAGCGGTGTAAAGGTATACCGCGCGCAGACCTTCGGCATAGGCCTTCTGCATCGCCAGCGAACGCCGCACATCCGGGTGGTGGGTAGTGGTGACGCGCGGGGCGGCCTTATCGGCCATCTGCGTCAGGTCCGCACCCTGTACGCGCTGTTTGGCGTAGTCGAGCGCATTGAGGTAACCGGTCGACAGCGTGCCGGCGGACTTGATGCCGACCACCATGCGAGCGTTCTCGATCACCTGGAACATCTGCGCGATGCCGTTGTGCACCTCGCCGACCAGCCAGCCCTTGGCGGGCACAGCTGTCGCGCCGAAGGTCAGTTCGCAAGTGGGCGAGGACTTCAGGCCCATCTTGTGCTCGACGCCGGTCACGTAGACGCCATTGCGGTCGCCCAGCTCCAGCGTCTCGTGATCGAACAGGAATTTCGGCACATAGAACAGCGAGAGGCCCTTGGTGCCGGGACCTGCACCCTCCGGACGAGCCAGCACCAGGTGGAAGACGTTCTCGGCGGTCTCACCGACATCACCGCCGGAGATGAAGCGCTTGACGCCCTCGATATGCCAGGAGCCGTCCTCCTGCCGGACCGCCTTGGTGCGTCCCGCGCCGACATCGGAACCGGCATCGGGCTCGGTCAGCACCATGGTGCCCGCCCAGCCGCGGTCGTAACCCTTTGTGGCCCATTGCTTCTGCTGCTCGGTGCCGACATTGAACAGCACCGAGGACATGACCGGGCCCATATTGAAGAAGCTCGCGGCCGGGTTGGCGCAGGTGAGCATCTCGTTGATCGACCAGATGACGGCGGCGGGCGCGGGCGTGCCGCCCATGCCCTCCGGCATGCCGAGCCGGCTCCAGTCGGCCTCGTGCACGGCCTGGACGGTCTTGCGTAGCGGTTCGGGCACCGAAATCGAGAAGGTAGCCGGATCGTAGACCACCGGATCGCGGTCGGCCGCGGCGAAGGATTCCGCCACCGGACCCTCGGCCAGCCGCTTCACCTCGGCCAGGATCTCCCGCACGGTTTCCGAATCAAGATCGCCATAGGCACCCGTATCAAGGAGCTTGTCCAGTTCCAACACCTCGAACAGGTTGAACTCGATATCCCGAACGTTCGCCTTGTAGTGACCCACCGGTCCTCCTCGGACTCACGCCTCCACGACCGGGCAGCCGCGGAATCGGCGTTTTGACGTTGTACAAAAAGAGCCTGCCGTACCGCTGTCTTGCTACGCAACCGTAGGCAGGTGGGGTCCTCACAGCGGTTTGCCGAGCGATTTCCGCAAACGTTCACATCACGGAAACGTGCGAAACGGACTCGTCACCGAGAGATATTCCGGCGCAACAACTTCTGTCTAACGTTCGCACCACGAATACAGCCTCTGTATACAACCCGGTCTACAGCTGTGACCGGGGCAAAGGCGGACGTATTCGGTGCGGCGCACGCAGCGTCGCCGAACACATCTGATGAAGTGAGAAGGGCGGCGCTCCATGCCAGAATCCCGTGATAACCGTCGATCGCGCTCGCGTCGCGTCAGCAAGGCGCTGGTCGCGCCGACGGCCGTCGCACTCGCCGGTCTGTTGCTGACCGGTTGTGGCGCCAAGGATGACGCCTCGAGCAGCGGCTCCAACGCCTCGTCCTGCGTCGATACCTCGAAGGACTCGATCAAGATCGGCTCGCTGCACTCGCTGTCGGGCACCATGGCGATCTCCGAGGTCACCGTCGCCAACTCGACCAAGCTGGCCGTCGACCAGATCAACGCCGCGGGCGGCGTACTCGGCAAGAAGCTCGACCTTGTGCTGGAGGACGGTGCCTCGGATCCGAAGACCTTCGCGGAGAAGGCGGAGAAGCTGATCAGCTCCGACTGTGTCGCAGCGGTCTTCGGCGGTTGGACCTCGTCTAGCCGCAAGGCCATGAAGCCGAAGTTCGAGAGCCTGAACTCGCTGCTCTACTACCCGGTCCAGTACGAGGGCCTGGAGGACAGCAAGAACATCTTCTACACCGGCGCGACCACCAATCAGCAGATCCTGCCCGCGCTGGATTATCTGAAGCAGAAGGGCATCAAGTCCCTGTACCTCGTCGGCTCGGACTACGTCTTCCCGCAGACCGCCAATCGGGAAATCAAGGCCTACGCGGCGGCGAACGGAATCGAGATCAAGGGTGAGGACTACACCCCGCTCGGCTCCACCGACTTCTCCACGATTGTGAACAAGGTCCGAAATGCCAAGGCGGGCGCGGTATTCAACACCCTCAATGGTGACTCGAATGTGGCGTTCTTCCGCGAGTACACCAATGCGGGACTGAAAGCCGCTGATATGCCGGTGGTTTCGGTATCCATCGCCGAGGAAGAGGTCGCCGGTATCGGCGCACAGAATATCGCCGGACAGTTGACCGCGTGGAATTACTACCAGACGGTCGACACACCCGTTAACAAGAAATTCGTCGCGGACTACAAGGCCGCATTCGGTGCCGACAAGCCGACCTCGGACCCGATGGAGGCGGCCTACGCCTCGGTCTACCTGTGGAAGAACACCGTGGAGAAGGCGAAGTCGTTCAAGGTGGCCGATATTCAGGCCGCGGCCGACGGCGTGACCTTCGAGGCCCCGGAGGGCCTGGTCACCGTAGACGGTTCCAACCACCACATCACCAAGACCGCTCGCATCGGCGAAATTCGTCCGGACGGACTGATCTACACCGTGTGGGACTCGGGCAAGGCTGTGACGCCGGACCCGTACCTGACGTCCTACGAGTGGGCCAAGGGCCTCAAGTAGTCGACTAGTGCCGGGTGCGGTCTCTGTGAGGGGGTGCCCGCACCCGGCCGACCTCGTTAGGAATCCAAATATGGACGTGTTGATCGGCCAGCTCTTCACCGGGCTGAGTCTGGGATCCATTCTTCTGCTTGCGGCGCTGGGCCTTTCGCTGACCTTCGGTCAGATGGGCGTGATCAACATGGCGCACGGCGAATTCATCATGGCCGGGTGCTACACGACTTATGTTGTGCAGAAGGTCATCTCGTCGGCCGGGGTATCGCTGGTCGTTTCATTGCTCGTCGGTTTCCTGGTCGGCGGACTGCTCGGTGCGGCCCTGGAAATGGGCCTGATCCGGTGGATGTACGACCGGCCGCTGGACACCCTGCTCGTCACCTTCGGCGTCGGACTAGTGCTGCAACAGGCCGCACGTGACATCTTCGGCGCTCCCGCCAAGAACGTGCTCGCACCCGATTGGCTCAGCGGCGGTGTCACCATTCTCGGTGCGGTGGTGCCGAAGACGCGCATCTTCATTCTCGTGCTCGCGGTCGTCGCGGTGACCGTGCTGGCCCTTGTGCTCAAGACGACCCCGCTCGGTCGGCGCATCCGCGCGGTCGTGCAGAACCGGGGTCTGGCCGAGACCAGCGGCGTCTCCAGCCGCGTCACCGATATCAGCACCTTCTTCATCGGCTCCGGCCTGGCCGGGGTCGCGGGCGTCGCGCTGACGCTGATCGGTTCGACCAGCCCGACCATCGGGCAGAGCTATCTGATCGACGCCTTCCTGGTCGTCGTGATCGGCGGGCTCGGGCAGATCAAGGGCACCGTGATCGCGGCGTTCGCACTGGGCCTGCTGAATTCGTATATCGAGTACTCCACGACGGCCTCGATCGCGAAGGTGATCGTGTTTGTCGTCATCGTTATTTTCCTGCAGGTTCGTCCGCAGGGGCTATTCACCGTTCGGACGAGGAGTCTGGCATGACCACACTCGGACAACGTTGGCGCGCACATCCTTCCATGACCGCGTGGGGCGGCTTCGTCGTTGCCGCGATCCTGCTGTTCGCGGTCGCGCCCGCCGTGCTCAGCGACTTCCGACTCAACCTGCTCGCCAAATTCCTGTGCTTCGCGATCGTGGCGGCGGGCATCGGATTGGCTTGGGGCCGTGGCGGAATGCTGACGCTGGGTCAAGGCGTGTTCTTCGGCATCGGCGCCTACATCATGGCGATGCATCTGCAGATGGCCGATGCGGCCCGGCTGCACAATGAGGTGCCGGAGTTCATGGAGATCGCCGGTATTCGCGAATTGCCGTCGTTCTGGCGGCCTTTCGCGTCGGCGCCGGTCGCCTTGATCGGCATTCTGGTGCTGCCCGCGCTGATCGCGGCTGCACTCGGTTACGGCGTATTCAAGCGCCGGGTCAAGGGCACGTATTTCGCGATCCTGAGTCAGGCCCTGGCCGCGGCGCTCGCGATTCTGCTGACCGGACAGCAGAAGATCGGCGGGTTCACCGGATTGTCCGACTTCCGTGCCTTCTTCGGCTTCAAGCTCTCGGATCCGGTGAACCGGCAGCTGCTGTTCTTCATCGCGGCGGGCACCCTGCTGGTGGTGGTCGCCGCGGTGCGTCAGCTCATGCACAGCCGCTACGGCGAATTACTTGTCGCCGTGCGTGATCAGGAGGAACGCGTGCGCTTCCTCGGTTACGATCCGGCCAATATCAAGATCGTGGCCTATGTTGTCGCGGCATTCTTCGCGGGCATCGCGGGTGCGCTGTTCACCCCGATCGTCGGCATCATCTCACCCGCCGATATCGGTGTGGTGCCGTCCATCGCATTCATTATCGGAGTGGCGATCGGCGGACGGACCACACTGCTCGGCCCGGTACTCGGCGCGATCGGCGTCGCGTGGGCGCAGACGGCGCTCTCGGAGGAGTTCCCGTCCAGCTGGACCTATCTGCAGGGTGTCCTGTTCATTGTGGTCGTCGGGTTCATTCCGGCGGGTCTGGCCGGGGTATGGCCGATGTTGAAAGGGTTGCTGGACAGTAAGTTTCGTAAGTCCGCCACGCATACTCCGGTGGCGGTCGATGAACCGCTGCCCGAAGTGGTGACCGAGGAGAAGGTGGAATCCCGATGAACGCGCACGACCCGAAGCTGGGCGGCAATGCGGGCATGTCGAGTGAGTACCTCGAAATCCGCGGACTCTCGGTCAGTTTCGATGGATTCAAGGCCGTATCCGATGTGGATCTCACTGTGCTGCAAGGAGATCTGCGGTTCTTGATCGGACCGAATGGGGCGGGGAAGACCACCCTCATCGATGCGATCACCGGCCTGGTGCCCGCCACCGGATCAGCGCAGAAGTCCGGTGTCGAATTCCTCGGGAAGAAGGTGCACCGGATCGCTCGGCTGGGCATCGGCCGAACCTTCCAGACGGCAAGCGTTTTCGAACAACTCAGCGTGCTGCAAAACCTCGATATCGCGGCGGGTGCGGGGCGTTCGGCGCTGACGCTGTTGCGCCGCCGCAAGTCGGTATTGCCGAGTATCGAAGAGGCACTGGAGATCACCGGGCTCGGTGAGTTGCGCGATAAGCCTGCCGGTGTGCTGGCGCACGGGCAGAAGCAGTGGCTCGAGATCGGCATGCTGCTGGTGCAGAACGCTTCGGTGCTGCTGCTCGACGAACCGGTGGCGGGTATGAGCGCCGAGGAACGCGAGGAAACCGGAAATCTGTTGCGGCGCATCGGCGGTGAACGCATTGTCGTGGTGGTCGAGCACGATATGGATTTCATGCGGTCCTTCGCGACCTCGGTGACCGTACTGGCCGCAGGCAAGGTACTCAGTGAGGGCACCGTCGAACAGGTGCAGGCCGATCCGAAGGTGCAGGAGGTCTACCTCGGCACCGCCGCGGCCATCGGGACCGAACTCGAAGACGCGCAGACCGCGCAGGAGCTGACCGCAAAGGAGTCCGCCGATGCTTGAACTCATCGACATCCATTCCGGATACGGCCGGACCGAGGTGATTCATGGCGTCTCGATCACCGTTCCCGACGACAGCGTGGTGGCGATCATGGGGCACAACGGCGCGGGCAAGACCACGCTGCTGCGCACGGCCGTCGGTCTGATCGGCACCAAATCCGGACAGATCAGCTTCAACGGTGCGGCGATCACCAAGATGTCGCCGTCGCGCCGGGTCAAGCGTGGAATCGCGTATGTGCCGCAGGGGCAACAGAGCTTCCCGCAGTTGAGCACCGCCGAGAATCTGCAGGTCGTCGCCGACGGCCGCAAGCGCGGTAAGGCCTTGATCGACGAATCGCTCGACCTGTTTCCGGCGCTGCGCGAACTGCTGAATCGCAAGGCAGGCCTGCTGTCCGGCGGCCAGCGCCAGCAATTGGCGATCGCCAGGGCGCTGATCACCGAGCCGAAGCTGCTCATTCTCGATGAGCCGACGGAGGGGATCCAGCCGTCCGTGGTCGCCGAAATCGAGCGCACCATCATCGATTTGACCGGGCGCGGCGGACTCAGCGTGCTGCTGGTGGAACAGCACATCGGCTTCGCACTGCAAGCGGCGCAACGCTATTACGTGCTGCAGTCCGGACGCGTGACATCCACCGGCGAGGGCGGAGCGGGCGCGGAGACCTCGGTTCGCTCGGCGATGGCGATCTGAGCTGGCCGCCATGACGCGCAGGGGCCGGGTTCCGCTCAGCGAGCAGGTTTACGAATCGCTGCGGCGGGACCTGGCCACGGGGGCGATCGTGCCCACCGAACGGCTCGGCGAGGAACGCCTGGCCGAGACCTACGGGGTTTCGCGCACCCCCGTGCGGGAAGCGCTCGCCCGGCTGCAGGCCGACGGGTTGGTGGAGCGGCACGCCGATGGGCTGTATCCGTATCGACCGCGGTTGGAGGAGCTGGGCAATCTGTTCGAGTTGCGGATTGTTCTGGAGACCAGGGGAATTCAGCGAGTCACGGGCATCGTCGGGGAACCCGCACCGGCACACGACTTGTCCCTGGTGCGTGCGGAACTCGATATCTGGCGCGGATTTCGCGACGATCCGCCCGAACCGGGCACCGCACTGGTCGCCGCGGACGAGCAGTTCCACACGACTCTGCTTGCCGCGGCGGGCAATACGGCGCTGGCGGATGCACTCACCGGTGTGTACGTCCGGGTCCGCCCGGTCCGAACCCTGGACCTGCCGACGCCGGAGCGGATCGCCACCATGACCGCCGAGCACATCGCCATCGCCGAACAACTACTCGATGGCGATCCCGCTGCCGCGCTGCGCACGCTCAGCGCGCACATCGGTAGCTCGCGCACGCACGTACTCGCGCGGGCTCAGCAGGCGATCGAGTTCACGAAACTCTCACGCGCCGTCCGGGATTGACTTGTCGGCCAGCAGGGTATTTCGAGGCGCAAAGTGCGATTGGGCCTCTCGATGCCTTTCCGTGATGTTGTGCGATCCGTGTTCGGCCGTGACCTGAGCGGCGTCGATACCGCGAATCGCTTGTGTCAGGCCCGAAATGCGCTCAATCGGCGAGGAGCTTCAGCACAACGGGGCGGGACAGGGTGCCCGACACCTGGCGGGCGAGTTGGTTGGCGCTGGTGCCTTCGGCGTGGGCGTCGCGCAGAGCGGTGGCGAGCTCGTCGCGGGCCGCATCGGCGGCGGCTTGGGCCTCGCGTAGGCGTTGGGCGGCGCGGTCTACGGGATCGGTCGGCGCATCGGCCGCGGGTGCGCCGTCAACGCTGGCCGATTCGGCGGTCAACTCATTGACCGGCTCGCGGTGCGGGATCGATTTATCCGTTCGCAGCGCCGCCCTGGCGAACTCCATCATGAATTCGCGGGTCGCCCCCTGGTTCTCGGCATCCGCGCCGAGCAGCAGGCGGGTGGTCTGCGGGACGGCGAGGCTCCAGTTGGACAGGCCGCACAGGGCGAGCAGCAGTCGGCCCGCGTGGCTGGCGTCGACGTCGAACTGCTCCTTGGCGCGGTCGAATTTCCGCAGGTAGTGCTGGGCGCGCCAGCCGTCGATATCGTGCGCGTCGGTGCCGCGGTGCAGTCCCTCCCAGAGCAAAAGCCGTAGCAGTTGCGGATGTTCGCGGTGGTAGTCGAACAGCTTGCCCACGTACTCGCCGGGTTCGGACTCGGCCAGGGGCTGGACCACATCCAGGAATTCCCGCATGGTGTCGATCAGGATGACGTCGAAGAGCTTGTCCTTGCTGCCGAACAGGCCGTAGATGCGCTCCTTGTTCACCCCGGCCGCCTCCGCGATCCGGTCCACCCGCGCGCCGGCCAGGCCGTATTCGGCGAATTCGTCGCGCGCGGCGCGCAGCAGGGCCTGCTTGGTCGCGTCGCTCCGTTTCATCGTGACCGTCATGACCGTGACTTTACCATCTCATTAAACCAACTATTTGGTTGACAAACACTCGACTATGGGCCTAACTTCATCCACATGGCAACGCCGACTCTTCAGCTTCCGGCCGGTATCCCGGCTCCGGCACGCACTCGCAGCGCGTCACCACGCGCGCACACCGGGCGTACCCTCCCTGTTTTCGTCCTGTCCGCCCTGCTGGCCACCGGCCAGATGTACATCCCGATTCCCCTGTTCACGGCCATGAAGGCCGACTGGAATGTGGGTGCGGGCGTCATGACCTGGATCATCAGCGCCTTCGCCTTCGGCTATGCGGGTGGCTTCGTGCTGTTCGGCCCGCTGTCGGATCGCTACGGCCACCGCCGGGTACTGGTCACCGGTATGATCGCCGCTGCGGTGGTAACACTGTTGACCGGCCTATCGTTCAGTGCGCCGATCGCGGTCGGCCTGCGCGTCGCGCAGGGACTCGTCGTCGGTTCGATTCCGCCCGCGATCATGGCCTATATCGCCACCCGCATCGCACCGGCGCACCGGGCGGTGGTGACCATGTCGGTCGCCACCTCCTTCCTCGCCGCGACGGTGCTGGCGCAGATCGCCTCGCAGGCCGTCGTCGCCTCGTTCCCGTGGCGCACCATGTTCATCGGCTCGGCCGTAGTCTTCGTGGCGCTCGCATTCATCCTGCGCGCCGTCATGCTCGAGGACGCGCCCACCGGACGGGACAAGCCGCTCGTGCACAGCTATGCCGCGATCCCCGCGGTGCTTCGGATCAAGGCGCTGCTGCCGATGCTGGCCGCGGGCGCGCTGGCCATGGCGGTGATGGTCGGGGTGTACACCGGCATCGAGATCACCGGTCTGGTCAAGGGTTCCGGTGAACTGCTCGCCCTGCGTGCGGGCGCGTTGCCGGTGATGTTCGCACTGCCGCTGCTGGCCATCCCGCTCTCGCGCCTGAGCAAGCCGGGGCAGATGGTGCTGGGCGTGCTGGTCGCGGCGACCGCCATGGTGATCGCGACCTTCGAGGGCACCCACCTCGCGGTGCTGACGATCTTGCTCGCCGTGCTGGTCGGCGGACTGGGCGTCATCGCACCGGCGGTCCTGCAGACCGCGGGGGAGTTGGGCGGCGAAGCTCGCGCCGCCGCATCCTCGGTCGCGATGTTCAGCTTCTATGTCGGCGCCACCGCCGGCCCGCTGGTCGCCGCAGCCGCTGCGCCCCACGGCTTTTCGGTCCTGGCCTGGACCCTGGCAATCCTGCTGGTCGCGGCGCTCGGCCTGACCCTGTTCGGGGTGCGGATGCAGCGCTCGACGCTATCCGCCTGACGGTACTGGTTCGCCGAGGGTAGTCAAACGGTGGCGCAAAACCCATCACCAACCACCATTTGACTACCCTCGACAAACTCTCGAGAACGCAACCACAGCCAGTCGACTGAGCTGGAGAAGGGGGCCTGCCTACCCAGCTGCGGAAGGTAAGACGGGTACGGCACACGACGCACCCAGCACGGCAACGGCAAACCCTTGGACGGCGAACAACCTCGGACCAGCAGACCCCGAGAAGTTGGGTCCAAACAACCGGCCCCACCGCAGCCCAACCCCATCGAGGCGAGTCGAATGGTGGCTCAAAACCCACCCACAACCACCATTTGACTACCGTCGGCATAAGAGTCGTGCTATTTGAGGACGTAGGGGGAGACTGAGCTGCGGTGTTCGCTGATGTCGAGGACTTTGCCTAGTGGGGGGAAGGCGCGTTGGGGGCAATTGGTGCGTTCACAGACCCGGCAGCCAGCACCGATCGGCGTGGCCTTCGCCACGTCGAGATCGATGCCGTCGGCGTAGACGACGCGACCCGCGTGCCGCAACTCGCAACCAAGACCGATCGCAAAGGTCTTGCTGGCCTGGCCGTATCGGGTCGCGCGGCGTTCGACGGTGCGGGCGACCCACAGGTATTTGCGCCCGTCGGGCATCTGGGCGATCTGCGTCATGATCTTGCCCGGATAGGCGAAGGTTTCGTAGACATTCCACAGCGGGCAGGTGCCGCCGCTGGAGGAGAAGTGGAAACCGGTGGCGGACTGGCGTTTCGACATATTGCCCGCGCGGTCCACGCGTACGAAGGAG
Organism: Nocardia sp. NPDC102475; assembly: GCF_055584605.1. Taxonomy (NCBI): domain Bacteria; kingdom Bacillati; phylum Actinomycetota; class Actinomycetes; order Mycobacteriales; family Nocardiaceae; genus Nocardia; species Nocardia sp. NPDC102475. The sequence continues at coordinate 85,621 of NZ_JBVJLS010000030.1, forward strand.
AACGGAACGCCGCGCAGCTTGGGCCGCTGCAGGGTGGAGAGGCGATGGCAGATCGTCTCGTAACTCTGGGTGAAGAAGGCCGAGAGCCGCTCGATGTCGTAGCGGAAATCCTCGGCGACTTCGTGAAAGTGCGTGTAGGGCAAGACGGTTGCCGCGGCAAAGTAGTTCGCCAGGCCGAGCATGGCCAGCTTGCGGGTGTCCTCGGAGGCGAAATTGCCCTCCTCGACCAGCTTTTCGAGCAGGTCGCCACATTCGAAGTAGGCGAGTTCGGCGGCGAGTTTGAAGGTGCGCTGACCACCGGACAGATGCGGCGCGATCTCCAGCCGCTGGGTCTCTTGATCGTAGCGGTGCAATACGCCTTCGCCGAGATCGATGCGCTCGATAATGTGCACGTCGTGTGCGCGCAGCAGGCGGGCGATCTCGCTGTTCACATCGCCGCCGTGGAAGCGGATGCGGGCGGTGAGTTCCTCTGCGGCGGTATCCAATTCGTGGATGTAGTTCTGCCGCTGATAGAAGAAGTCGCGCACTTCCTCATGCGGTTTGCTGATCGCCGCGCTGCCGGAGCCGTCGGCGAAGCGGTCCTCGGTGGCGGCGGCCAGCTGTGCGGAGGTGTTGCGGTACCGGTTGTGCATATTGACCAGTGCGCGCGCCATGCTCGGATGCGCGGAGACCATATCCGCGATCTCCTGGGTATCGGCCTCGATACCGAGCTCCTGGTCCATCACGACCTCTTGGAGTTCGGCGATGAGCCGGGTGTCGTCCTGGGAGGAGAAAAACGTCGCGTCGACCCCGAACACTTCGCTGATGCGCAGCAATACCGGTACGGTGAGCGGACGCACATCGTGTTCGATCTGGTTGAGGTAACTCGCCGAGATCTCCAGCTTCTGGGCGAGTGAGACCTGGCTCAGCCCTCGTTCGGTCCGCAGCTGACGAAGCCGCGCCCCGACGTAAGTCTTGGCCATATGTCCAGTTTATGAGCGGATTCGCAAACCTGCCAATGGGTAATTAGCAGAAGAGCTGAGCGATATGTCACAGGGGCGGGTTACCGTCGAGTGATGCTGTTCTCGGATGTCGTGCAGGCCTCGGAGACCGTCCGTGCGACCCGGTCCCGGAAGACGAAGATCGCGACCCTGGCCGCGCTGTTGTCCGAGGCCGCCCCGGATGAGCTGGAGCCGGTGGTCGCCTGGGTCTCCGGTGAACTACGGCAGGGGCGCATCGGTACCGGGTGGCGCACGCTGACAAACCTCAACTGCGAGCCGAGTGAGCTTGCGACGCTGACGGTTTCGTCGGTCGACGGCCCGCTGAGCGAATTGGCCACCACCTCCGGCCCCGGCTCGACCAATCGGCGCAAGGAATTGCTACGCGGATTGTGGACCGCGGCCACCGCCGAGCAGCAGGCATTCCTGATGCGCCTGCTCGGTGGCGAATTGCGCCAGGGCGCGCTCACCGCGATCGTCGCCGAGGCGGTCGCGGTGGCCGCGGCGGTGCCGATCGAACTGGTCCGGCGGGCGTACATGCTCTCCGGGCAGTTACCGGTCACGGCCGTCGCCGCGCTGACCGGTGGGGCCGAGGCGCTGGGCGAATTCCGGCTCGAGGTCGGCCGCCCGATCCAACCCATGCTCGCCTCACCCGGTGCCACGCTGGACGAGGCGATGGCCGAATTCGGCGACGAGGTGAGCGTCGAACACAAACTGGACGGCGCGCGCATCCAGGTGCACCGGGAGGGTTCGCGGGTCTGGGTATTCACCAGGACGTTGCGCGATATCACCGCCGGTGTGCCGGAACTGGTCGATCTGGTCGCCCAGCTCGACTGCACGAGCGTGGTGCTGGACGGAGAAACGTTGGCGCTCACCGATGCCGGACGGCCGCGTCCGTTCCAGGAGACGATGAGCCGCTTCGCCGAGGTCAGCTCGACCAGGGAATTACTGCTGCACCCGTACTTCTTCGACTGCTTGCACCTCAACGGTGCAGATCTGCTCGACGCGCCGCTGCACGAGCGCCGCACGGCACTGACCAAGGTGGCGGCCGCACACAGCATCCCGGCCCTGATCCGACCCGACGCCGAGGCGGCCGCGGAGTATTTCGACGGTGCGCTGGCCGCCGGGCACGAGGGTGTCATGGTCAAGTCGTTGACCGCGCCGTACGCCGCGGGCCGTCGCGGCCGGTCCTGGCAGAAGATCAAGCCGACGCACACTCTCGACCTGCTGGTGCTCGGCGCGGAATGGGGTTACGGCCGTCGCACCGGATATCTGTCGAATCTGCACCTCGGCGCGCGCGATTCGGTGACCGGTGATCCGGTGATGGTCGGCAAGACCTTCAAGGGCCTCACCGATGCGCTGTTGCAGTGGCAGACCGCCGAATTCCCGCGGCATGAGCGCGCCCGTGACGAATACACCGTCTTCCTCTGGCCGGAACTCGTGGTCGAGATCGCCCTCGACGGCGTCCAGGTGAGTCCGCGCTATCCGGGGGGCGTCGCCCTGCGCTTCGCCCGCGTTGTGCGGTATCGACCCGATAAGTCCGCCGCCGATGCCGACACCATCGAAACGGTCCGCGCGCTGCTGCCGTAATCGAGCGGTCCGTGCTGCCTCGCCCCGCATCGGGATCCGCGCGCGGGCGTCCGAATCGTTATGCGGGCCCAGCGGTCCTGCTCCCGGCATTTGTACTGGTCATAGGCCAGACTGGCTCCGGTTTGGTCCGGTACACGGTCGGAAACGGGGACTCGGCGTTGCTCGGTGCGGCACGAAAACGATGGATGGGAACGTGGTCGGCCATCGGCCGGCCGATGCGGAAGGTGGCGGTGCTCGGTGCGGTGACTTGTGTCGGGGCAGTATTGGCGGTCGGTATGCCGGGAACGGTTGCGGCGGAGCCGGATCCGGTCGCCGGTATCTTGCACCCCGCGCGTGATCCCGCCTCTGTCATGCCGACGCCGCTCGCCGACCCCTTCTACACACCGCCGCGGGGTTTCGAAAATCTGCGTCCGGGTGCGGTGGTCGCGGCCCGTGTCGTCGATATCGGGCCGGAGCCGACGCCGGTCACCGCCACCGAACTGGTGATCCGGTCGACCGATGCCAAGGGTCGTCCGGTGCCGGTGGTCGCCACCCTGCTCATGCCCATCGGGCCGTGGGAGGGTTCGGGGCGCAGGCCTCTGGTCGCCTACAACGTGCCGATCGATTCACTCGGCAATATCTGTGCGCCGTCGCAGCAGCTCAAGCTGGGTCTAGCGGCCGGTCTCCGCTCGGTGCAGCTGGCGTTGTCGAAGAACTATGCGGTGATCGTGCCCGATCATCAGGGTCCGCGACAGGCGTACGCGGCCGGTCGCATGGCCGGACATGCGGTACTGGACTCGATACGCGCCGCCGTGCAGACGCCCGAGTTGGGTCTGTCGCCCGATGCACCCACGGTGGTCTCGGGCTACTCCGGCGGTGCCATCGCCTCGGGCTGGGCGGCGCAACTCGCACCGGAATACGCGGGGGAGCTGAACCTCGTCGGTGCGGTGGTCGGTGGCGTGCCCGCCGACTTCGGCCTGCTCATCAATACGATGAACGGCGCCAATGCCGCCTCCGGGGTATTCCTGGCCGCAACTCTCGGTCTGGCCAGGGAGTATCCGGAGATCATGGGCCTGTTCAATGACAACGGTTGGCGGCTATCGCAATTCGCGAAGGATCTCTGCTTTCTGAACGCGGCGCTGCTCGGCGTACTCGCGCCCATAACCGTGGACACGCTCACCGATGTGGCCCACCCGACGGAGCTGCCGATGATCAGGGAGATCCTGGCCGAGAACCGCCTCGGCACCGCCGCGCCGCGGGTGCCGGTCTTCCTCTACCACGGCATCAACGAGGTGTGGATTCCGTTCGCCGGGGCCGAACACCTCTACGACGACTGGTGCCGGCTAGGGGTTCCGGTGCGCTTCGAGGCCCACCTCGGCGAGCATCTGATCGTCGCCGACACCGGGGGTTCGGCCGCCAATTCCTGGATCGATCAACGCTTCGCCGGCGCGCCCCAACCGGTCGGCTGCTCGAAGGTCAGCAGATAGCGCGAAGATTCACGGTAGCCGATCGAAAATGCGTCCAGACAAGCGGCAACCGCATGGTAATCCCGATCATGAGTGCCGCACACTGGAGGGGTGAGCGCGGACCTATTGGTACTTCTGATCGTCATCGTCACGGCACTCGCATTCGATTTCACCAACGGCTTCCACGACACCGCCAATGCCATGGCGACCTCGATCGCCACCGGCGCACTGCGGCCACGGGTCGCGGTCGCGGTATCCGCGGTCCTGAATCTGCTCGGCGCATTCCTATCGGTCGCGGTCGCCGCGACGGTGGCCAAGGGCATCGTCCGGCTCGATGCCGTGCAGGGCGAGGCACTGCTCGTCATCGTGTTCGCCGGTCTGGTCGGCGGCATTCTCTGGAATCTGCTGACCTGGCTGTTCGGCCTGCCGTCGAGTTCCTCGCACGCATTGTTCGGCGGCCTGATCGGCGCCACCATCGCCGCACTCGGCTGGGGCGGGGTGATCTGGGCGCACGGCGCGGACGGCGTGCTGACCAAGATCGTGCTGCCCGCCCTGCTCGCGCCGATCGTGGCCGCACTGGTCTCCGCCATCGGCACCTGGGGCATTTACCGGATCACCGGGAATTCCGATCCCGACAAGGTGAACGAGGGCTTCCGCTGGGGCCAGATCGGCTCGGCGTCGCTGGTCTCGCTGGCGCACGGCACCAATGACGCGCAGAAGACCATGGGCGTGATCTTCCTGGCATTGGTCGCGCACGGCACCTTGACCAAGAACGACGAAATGCCGCTGTGGGTAATGGCGGCCTGTGCCGTCGCCATCGCGGCGGGCACCTACCTCGGCGGCTGGCGGATCATCCGCACCCTCGGCAAGGGACTGGTCGAAATCGACTCGCCGCAGGGTCTGGCCGCCGAATCGGCTTCCGCCGCCATCATCCTCACCTCGGCCCATTTCGGGCTGCCGCTCTCGACCACCCAGACCGCGACCGGATCCATCCTCGGCACCGGACTCGGCAAGGGCGCGGAGGTGCGCTGGGGTGTGATGGGCCGGATGACGGTCGCCTGGTTGCTGACGCTGCCGCTCGCGGGTCTGGCCGGTGCGATCTGCTGGGCCATCGCGCATGTCATCGGCGGGCTGCCCGGTGTGCTGGTGGTATTCGCACTGCTGATCGCGCTGTCGTCGGTGATGTACCTGCGGTCGCGGCGGGATCCGGTGGACACCGGCAATGTCAACGAGTGGCCCGGCGACACGCCGAACGCCGGTACCGAGGTTGCGAAGGACGCCATGCCGGTCGTCGAGGACGGGGAACACGATGTGTCCGACGGATCGCCCGCGCCGGAAACCACCAATCGTTCGGCCCAGGTCTGAGGAGGCGCATCGTGCACACACTCGTCACGAATCTGGACGCGCTGTGGAGGGTGACCGTCGCGGGTCTGCTGCTCGGCGCAGGGCTGCCGATCGTCTTCGCCGTCGGGGTCCGGCTCCGGTCGGTTGCCGTTAGGGTGCCTGCGGAAGGCGGTGCCGCCCAACGCAATTACTCGGCACTGGCCGGTGCCTACGCCTGCTTCGGGCTGATCGTCGCCGCGATTGTCACCGGAATTCTTTACACCGCTAAGGCATTTCTGGCCGCTAGATTCGGTGTCCATCTGTTCGGAGCGTGAGAAGGGTGACCCGTGACTGATCCAGCGAAATCCGCTCAGGTCCGGCCGAATCTGCTCGGCCGGGTCATCGGCTGGCTGCGGGCCGGCTATCCACAGGGGATACCGCGGTCGGACTACGTCGCCCTGTTCGCGGTGCTACACCGCCACTTGACCGACTACGAGGTGGTGGTGATCGCCGAGGAGTTGGTGGACTCCAATCCGGACAGCGAGATCAGCCACGCCGATATCGAAGGTGCGATCGCGCGGATGGCAAAGGAGCAGCCGGACGCGCACGATATCGCCAGGGTCGCTTCACATCTGGCGGCCGGCGGCTGGCCGCTGGCGACCCCACTGACCGATACCGAATCTTCCGATCCGACAGACTGTTAGCGCCGACTGATCGGTTCCCAGACGATTCACAGCTGGTTTGCCAGCATTCTCGAGGTGATCGGAGCAGGATGATCAGTGTCGGCGAACGAAGCGGCTCCTCGTAAAAGAGGAGCCTTACCCCACGGCTTCCAATTCGCTCGACCCCGGCGGTTCACTGCTCGGACCGTCTTCCCGCCGACCGGCGGCGCCCACCCCTCGCTCGCGCCGCCGGTCCGCGACTCCCTCGTCGGGCAGTTGCACGGTGTTCAGCCGGAGCGGAATCAGCCAGACGATCGCGGCGACTAGTGCGATGGTGGCGAGCAGGGTGTACGAATCGCCGAGTAGGAATTGCCACACCGTCCACCGGAATTCCCGGCCATTGGTCTGTGGTACCTGCCAGATCAGCCCCTGCGGCAGCAGTGGCAGATCCGGATCCCATGCGCCGACCTGGTCGGACCGCAGTGGCCAGGCGAATACGAACAGGTAGATGAGCCCGGGTACGGCGATCCGGACGGCGAGTGGACGATGGCGCAGCACGTGGATCAGCCACAGCAGTGCCGGTGTGATCCACACCCAGTAGTGGGTCCAGGAAATCGGCGAGACCAGCAGCATTACCGTGGCCGCGAGCAGTGCGCCCAGCAATTGGTCACCGCGCAGGTGGGCGATCCGCGCGGCCGCCATTCCGGCGAGTCCGAGCAGTCCGGCGCAGACGAACGAGGACGTGGTGTCGCCCCAGGTCGACCATTCCAGGCGGCCGAACATGCCGTTGATCGACTGATTCTGCACATAGGCGAAGCCGATTCGGTTCTGCGAGGTCGTGGTCGTGGTCCAGAACTGCAGTGCCTGGGTCGGCCGGTACCAGAAGCCGATCGCGACCGTGGCGCCGAAGGTCGCCGCGGCCGTCGCGGCGGCACGGAACTGGCGGGTGATGAGCAGATAGACGATGAAGACCGCGGGGGTCAGCTTCAGTCCGGTCGCGATGCCGATGAGGATGCCCCGATATCGGCTCTCCTTGGGCATGGCGAGATCGGCCAGGATCAAGGCCATCAGAATCGCGCTGAGCTGACCGAACCGGAACGCCTGCTGGACGGGCTCCAACCAGATCGCTGCGCCGGTGACGGCGATGCTCAAAGCCAGCAAACCCGTTCCGCGGCGCATTTGCTGGAGTCTGGCGGCGCTCCAGACGCTCACGAACAGCGACACCATGGTGAGCACCGTGACGCCGGTCCCGATGTAGTTGATCGGGAATCGCGACAGTTCGGCACAGATCCACGCGGCGAAAACGGGATAGAGGAAGGGCAGGCCCATCGGTCCGCGGCCGTCGTACAGCAGCGCGGGATGAGTCGCCGCGGCCGTACCGCCCCACATATAGACCTGTAAATCGATTTGGTGCCAGTACATCTGCCAGTTGGGCCGCACGAACAGCAGCCAGGCGCCGATGGACAGGGAGGTGAATACTATTGCGGCACTGAGCGTTGATTTGTGCGAGACCTCGAGCTGCGTCTCCGCACCGGCAGCGCGCTGTTCTCCTGTTTGCAGGATGACAGCCATGGAGTTGTTATTCCTTCATCAGGTGATACAGCTCTAGCGGACAGCAAATCCTTAGCTAAACTAAAGGCAATCCATCGTATCATCGCTGCCCAACGACGGCTGCCCATACTTTTCCCGGGGTGGGAGACCTACTCTGCGAGCACCCGCAGCAGATGTTCGACCTCGGACCGGATCGCATCGCGAGCGGGCTGCAGGTACTTGCGCGGATCGGCAATGGTTGGGCTGTCCGCGAGCACGGTCCGAATCGCCTCGGTGGCAAGGACATTCAGCCGGGTGGCGATATTGATTTTGGTCATGCCGTGCTCGACGGCGGCCCGCAGACCGGCGTCGGGGACGCCGGAGGAGCCGTGCAGCACAAGGGGGACAGGGACTTTCGTGGCCAGCCGAGCAATCAGGTCGTTATCGAGTTCGGCGGTGCGGGTCCGCATGGCGTGCGAGGATCCGACGGCGACGGCGAGGGCGTCCACGCCGGTTGCCGCGACGAATTCGACGGCCTCGTCCGGATCGGTGCGGACGCCGGGGGCGTGCGCACCGTCCTTACCGCCAACCTCGCCGAGTTCGGCCTCGACGAAGACATCGCGGTCGTGGCACCAGCGGACGATATCGGCGGTGGCAGCGACATTTTCGGCGTAGTCGAGGGTGGAGCCGTCGTACATGACGGAGCGGATACCGAGATCGACCGCGGCGCGAATGAGTTCGAACGACGTGGCATGGTCCAGGTGCACGGCTATATCGGCGCTGCTGTCCGCGGCAATGCTCGAGCAGGCCAGCGCGATCGGGGCGAGATTGCCGTGGTAGCGCACCGTATTCTCCGAAAGTTGGAGCAGCACCGGCCGATTCGCCGCCTCGGCGGCCGCGGCGATCGCCTCGGCGTGTTCGATGGTGATCACATTGAAGGCGCCGAGACCGCCCGGGCGGGCGGCCGCGATCAGGTCCGCGACGGGTCTCGAGGTCATGGGGAGGTCTCCTGCGGGGTGGCTAGTCGTTCGACGATCACCGTCGGTGCGATCTGGGTGCGCAGGCGGCGGTCGATTTCACCGGCGACCGGGATGACGACCGCGGCGGCCGAGGTGGCGACGGCGTCTACCAGAACGGCGGGCCAGTCGGGGGTGTCCTTCGCATCCGACAGGGCCGCGATCACCGCTGCTGTCGCGGAATCGCCAGCGCCGGTGGGATTTCCGGCGAGTGGTTCGGGCAGGGCCGCCGACCATGCGCCCTCGGCGGTGACCACGACCATGCCCTCGGCGCCGCGGGTGGCGATGACGGCGCGCACACCGCGTTCGATGAGCGGCAGTGCGGCCGTGGCGACTTCGTCCGGGGTCACCGGGACCCGTCCGGTGAGGCGTTCCAGCTCTTCGGTATTCGGCATCAGCACGATGCCGGGGATCTGCGCGGCCAGGCGCAGTGACTCGCCGTCGACATCGCAGACGGTCGGGACACCGGCGGCGATGGCGGTGCGCGCGATTTCGGCGGGCAGGCCGTGGGCGATGCCGCCCGGCAGTGATCCCGAGATGACCAGGCCGTTGATATCGGGCAGCATGCCCGAAACGCGGACCGAGAGCTGTTCGGCGGCATGCGGATTCGACACCCGTGCACCCGGCTCCCACAGTGCGGTCGCGGTACCGTCGCCCGATTCGCTGATCACCACCGTGCGCCGGACCCAGGGCAGTGCGTGCACGAAGTCGACCGGCATCTCCAGCTCGGCGGCGGCGGCGAAGGCGTGGTCGGAGAATCCCGTTGCCCTGGCGTATTTTCCGAGCTGATTGAGCACCCGCGTCACATTGATGCCCTTGCCGCCGATGCGCTGCTCGACCGAACGGACCCGATGGGCCTGGCCGCGTTCGAAATGCTCTACCCGGTAGGTCATGTCGTAGGCGGGATTCATTGTCACGGTGAGGATCACGTCAACAACTGTCCACGTCTGAGCACCCGGCGCAACTGTAGATTGTCATCGACTATCAGCAGGTCGGCGAAATGGTCGGCCCTGAGGTCGCCCACATCGGCCAGTCCTGCCGCCACGGCCGGTACCGAAGTGGCGGCGATCACAGCCTCGCGCAGCGGCACACCGCATTCCTGGACGGCCCAGGCGAGGCAGTGCAGGAGGTGGGCGGTGCCGCCCGCGATGGACCCATTGGCTATCCGGGCCACGCCATCGGCGACGTACACGACTTGCGGACCGAGCTGATATTCGCCATCGGGCATGCCCGCTGCCTGCATCGCGTCGGTGATCAGCGCGACCTGTCCGGGTGCGGTCGCGAAAACCAAAGCGCCGAAACCGGAGTCGATGTGTACGCCGTCGCCGATCAGCTCGACGACGACCTGGCGCTGCGCCGCGGCGACGAGTGCGGCGGCCACCGGACCGGGTGTTCGGTGATGCAGTGGCGGCATTCCATTCGCCAAGTGCGTGACCAGACTGCCGAATCCATTGGGTCGCATAGCCTGTCCGAACCGGGGGAAATCGGTATCGCTGTGGCCGAGGGACACCACCACATCGCTGTCGGAAAGACGTTGGGCGACCTTATCGAATCCCGGCAGCTCCGGGGCCAGCGTCATGACCCGCAGATGTCCGTCGGCGGCAGCGAGCAGCCGTTCGGTCAGCTCGAGATCGGGATCGCGCAGATATCGGGGATCCTGTGCACCACACCGTGCGGCGGCCAGAAACGGTCCCTCGGCATGGATTCCACCGATGGTGCCGTCCGCCGCCAAGGGGCGCAGCGTGGCGACCTGCGCGATCATGTCGGCCGGGGCGCCGGTGACAACGCTGGCCAGCACGGTGGTGGAGCCGTGCGTGTGATGGAACTCGGCGGCCGCGCGCGCCTCGGCACCGTCGACGGTGTCGAACCGATGGCCGAAGCCGCCGTGGTTGTGAATATCGACGAGGCCTGGCAGTACGGTGCCGGAAAATGGCGGCACGGTCGAATCCGGATGCGCGGCAATCCAGTCCACGAGCGGGCGCACCCTTTCGATCCGGCCTGCGCGGACGGACACGACGCCGTCGTCGAATTCGGATGTCGCCGATACGATCCGTCCACGAATCTCGAGACTCATGCGGGCACCTTTGCATGGGCGAGCGCCATTTTGTCGACCAGCTCTTCGTAGCGTGGGGCCGAACCCATCGGTTCGATGCGCCGCCGCCGACGCACTGGACCAGCACCGCTCTCGTCGCGAGTCACGTGAGCGCTCCCTGTCTGGCGAACAGGGCCGCACCCATGAGCCCCGCGCGAACACCGAACTCGCCGAGCACCACCCGCGGCGCGGGCACCACGCGCAGGCGTTCGGCAATGGTGTGGTGCAGGGGTTCGGTCAGCGCGGGGCCGGCCCCGGCCAGGCCGCCGCCGAGAATGATCAGTTCGGGACAGGCCGCATGGATGAGGCCGAGGAGTCCGTCGGCAAGCGCGCTGATCGCTTCGGCGACCACGGCTTTGGCATCGGTATCGGCATCCAGTATCGCGAAAACATCAGCTGCGCTTGCTGTTTCGTGACCGGTTCGCTTCGCGTAGGCGCGGGCGATGGCTGCGCCGGACGCGACGGTCTCCACGCAGCCGATATTGCCGCAGGGACAGCGCAATCCGTCGGCGTGCCGCACCGGGATGTGTCCGTATTCGCCGGTCTGTCCGTACGCGCTGCGCATCAAACGGCCGCCGACGGAAAGGGTGCCGCTGATGCCGGTCCCCAGAATCACCACGCAGACGTCGTCGTGGCCGCGCCCGGCGCCGAAACGCCATTCGGCCCAGCCCGCCACCGCGACATCGTGCTCGATCAGCACCGGCATACCCCAGCGATCGGTGAACCGATCGCCGATATGCACATCGCGCCAACCGACATTGCTGCTGAATACCGCGATCGAACGGACCGGATCGACGATGCCCGGCAGCAGTACCGCCGCGCGCGCGACGCGGTCGCGCTGGTCATCGGTCAACTCCGCCAGCAACTGATCGCCGAGTGCCCCCATGGTTTCGAAGGCCGCCTCGCCCTGCGGCGTGGCCACCACGCCCGACGCGAGCACCATCCCCGCCGCGTCGGTGACCTCGCCCTTCATCGTGGTGCCGCCGACATCGAGGCCGAGCACCAGCAGATCATCGGTCAACGCCGTGACCGGTTGCTGTTGCGCAACCGGCCCCGGCGCTGCCGCGGCGTCCGGCACCGCCGAGGTCGCCACGTCCGTGCGGTCCGCGAGATCGTCGCGGCGCACGGTGGCCGGGGGCTGTTCGGTTCCCATATCCGCACAGTAGTTCCTGGTAGCTACCGCTCACCGATCCAGAACGACGGAACGGTTGAGGTTGCGCGGATGATCCGGGTCGAGCCCTTGGTCGGCGGCGCGCAGCACACAGAGCTGGTGCACCCGCACCAGATCGGCCATCGGATCGATATCGCGATGTTCGAAGTGCGCTCCGGTGACGGCCACGTCCGCCGCGAAATTGGGGACAAGCGGTCCGAAGGCCCAGACGGCGCGGCCGGGGGTGGAGATGCTGATCGGTCCGTGCCGGTATTCGGTCTGCAGATACGACTCGGTCCAGGACTGGCAGGATTCGCGCAGCTTGAGCCCCGCCTCCTCGGCGATCGCGGCCGCGAAACCCATCCCGACGAAGCTGATCTGCTCGGCACGACGCACGTCGGCCAGTGTCGTAGCTGGATCCTCGGCCAGTACGGCCCTGGCCTGCTCGATGGCCGGACGCAGATCCTCGCCGAGATGCCAGCGCAGAATCGCCAGCGCGGTAGTGGCGAAACGGGTCTGTACCACCGACTGCTCGTCGACCTCGTCGATCAGGATCGAATCGCCCAGGTCGAGCACCGGGGTGCCCGGACTGCTGCAGATGACGGTGCGCGGAATGTGCGCCGGTATCGCCCGCATGGCATCGACCACCTCGGTGGTGGTGCCGGAGCGGCAGATGACGAGGTAGCGGTCGTAATCGCGATCGCCGCGGACTTCGCTTGCGGGCCAGGCGTCGGTAATGCCCTGCCCCGAACTCTCGCGCAGTGACGCGATGGCACGGGACATGAACAGCGAAGTGCCGCAACCGATGACGGCGACGCGCTCGCCCGGTTGGGGCAGTACGGCGCGGTGTTCGGCGGCGGTGGTCTCGGCGCGAACCCAGTCGTCGGGCTGGGTGGCGACTTCGGCGGCCAGATGAGTCGCGGGGGTGGGGTGAGCGGAAATCGGCACAACAACAGGATCACTCTCGGTGATCGTTCATGTCAAATTTACGAGCAAATCAGTCACATGTGATCACGGTTGGGTCTAGCCTCTATCCGTAGCGAATGCTTGCAGGTCGCTCGAAAGGATCGGCTCAAGCGATTCGTTCGCTCCATCATCGGCGCTTCAGTAGCGCCCGGAGTGAAAATTTGAAAGGTTCTGCTCGTGAAAAGACCTCTCCACGGCGTCCTCGCGGGGATCGCGATGGTCACCGGCCTCGCACTCGCCGTCTCGTCCTGTGGTTTCGGCTCCAAGGATTCGGCCGACTCCGATACGACGATCAACTTCCTGGCTCCCGCCTACAGCGACGGTGCCAATGGCACGAAGGCGCTGTGGGACCGGATCATCGATGACTTCCAGAAGCAGAATCCGGACTACAAGGTCAACCTGCAGATGGAGTCCTGGGAGTCGATCAACGATGTGGTGAAGACCAAACTGCAGTCCAAATCCACCACCCCGGATCTGCTGAATATCGACGCCTACGCCAGCTTCGCCGGTGACGGCATGCTCTATCCGGTATCCGAGGTCGTCTCCCCGAATGTGCTGTCGGATGTGCAGCCCGGCTTCGCCAAGAACGCGTCGCTGAACGGCACGCAGTATGCGATGCCGCTGTTCGCCTCCACGCGCACGCTGTTCTACAACACCGACCTCTTCGCGAAGGCCGGGGTGAGCACGCCGCCCAAGACCTGGGCCGAGCTGACCGATGCCGCCAAGAAGATCCAGGCGCTCGGCGGCGGCGTTTCCGGCTACGGCCTGCCGCTGGGCAGTGAGGAATCGCAGGCCGAGACGTCGCTGTGGACCTTCGGTGCCGGCGGCAACTGGTCCGATGGCGACAAGATCACCGTGGATACCCCGCAGAACCTGGAGGGGGTCAAGGCCATGCGGGAGATCTTCGACGCCGGTGTCACCCAGCCGAATCCGGGTGCGACCAACCGCAAGGATGTCATCAACTCCTTCATCCAGGGCAAGGTCGGGATGATCGAGGGGCTGCCGCCCACCATCGCCCAGATCGCCGATAAGAATCCGGGCCTGAAGTACGCCACCGCGCCCACGCCGACCAAGGACGGCGCGCCCGTCACGCTGGGCGTGGCCGATCACCTGATGGCATTCAAGAAGGACGGCAAGAAGGCCGAGACGATCAAGAAGTTCCTCGACTTCTTCTACTCGGCGAATGTGTACTCGAACTTCGTCAAGAACGAGCACTTCATCCCGATCACGACCAGTGCCACCGCGGTGCTCGCCGACGACCCGGTGACCAAGGCCTTCGCGGCGACCCTGCCGGTGGCCAAGTTCTACCCGAGCAATAACCCGAAATGGGCTGCGGTGCAGGGCGCCATGCATCAGCAGATGGGCACCATCGCCCAGGGTGCGGACCCGGCTCAGGTGTTGCAGCGGATTCAGGAAGCAGCGAAATAGCGTGGGGCGCCCAGGAACCCGGGTACTTTCGGGGAAGAACTCGACACTGCGGGCCGTCCCCTGGATCGGGCCGACTCTGGTGCTGATCGCGGCGATTGTCGCGTTCCCGGTCGGCTATATGGTCTGGACCAGCACCCGGGACCTGAGCGCCTACGGACAGGACCGCGGTCCCGCCGGACTGGCCAACTACCGAAACCTATTCGATATCAGCGAATTGGGATCGGTATTGGCGCATACCGTGGTCTGGGTGGTCAGCGTCGTGCTGATCACCCTGGTGCTCTCGGCGGGGCTTGCGCAGTTCCTCAACAAGGATTTCCCGGGACGCACCGCGGTGCGGATGGCGATCCTGGTCCCGTGGGCGGCCTCGGTCGTGATGACGACGACCATCTTCTATTACATGCTCGATCCCGATGTCGGCATCGCCAACCGGTTCCTGGTCGATATCGGGCTGCTGGACCGGGGCTACGGCTTCACCAAACAGCCGACGCCCGCCTTCCTGGTGGCGATCGGCGTCGCGGTCTTCGTCTCGATCCCGTTCACCACCTACACGATCCTGGCCGGGCTGCAATCGATTCCGGCCGAGATCGATGAGGCGGGCCGGGTAGACGGCGCCAATGCGTGGCAGCGCTATCGGTATCTCACCCTGCCGCAATTGCGTCCGGCGATCGCGGTGGCGACGATCATCAACATCATCAACGTGTTCAACTCGCTGCCCATTCTGCAGGTGATCACCGGCGGCATCGCGGGCTTCGGTGCGGATACGACAACGACGTTGACGTTCAAGCTGATTCGGCAGAACCAGCAGCTCGACACCGCCGCCGCCATGAGCGTGCTCAACTTCGCGCTGATCGTGGTCATCATCGCGATCTATGTGAAGGTCATCAAGCCGACCCAGCAGGTGGACGCATGACCACACAGGCCGACATTCACATCGAGGGTGTGGACCTCCCGCCGGACGCAACGGTTGACGAGGCCCCGACCGGCCGAACTCGGCGGCGGCGGTGGGAACTCACCGCGGTCGGGGTGGTGCTTGCCGTCATCTTCCTGACTCCGTTCGTGGTGATGGTGCTCGGCTCGCTGAAGAGCCGCGCCGAAATCCTGCGCATCCCGCCGACCTATCTGCCCGAGACCTGGCATCCGGACAACTACGCCACCATGTGGGACACCCCGGAGACGCCGCTGCCGTACAACCTGGTGAGCACGGTAGTCATCTCGTTCTGCGCCACATTGCTGGTGCTCTTCGTGGCCATTCCGGCCGCGTATTACACGGCGCGGCACAAGTTTCCGGGACGCGCGATATTCCTCGCGCTGGTGCTGGTCACCCAGATGTTGCAGCCGACGGTATTGGTGACCGGCCTGATCCGGCAGTTCTTCACCCTCGGCATCAATGACACCTGGCTGGCCATGATCCTGGTGAACGCCGCGTTCAACCTGTCGTTCGCGGTGTGGATCCTGCACAGCTTCTTCGCGGCGATTCCGGTGGAGATCGAGGAGGCCGCGCAGCTCGACGGTCTGAGCCGCTGGCAGATCCTGGTCCGGGTGAGCCTGCCGCTGGTCTGGCCGGGCATCGTCACCGCGACGATTTTCGTGGTGGTGGCCTGCTGGAACGAATTCGCGGCGAGCCTGGTGGTGCTGACCACGCCGGAGAACCAGCCGCTGTCGGTGGCGCTGACCAAGTTCGTCGGGCAATACGACACGGCGTGGCAGTACGTCTTCGCGATCTCCACGGTGGGCATCGTTCCGGTGGTCATCCTGTTCGCGTTCATCGAGAAGCGCCTGGTCGCAGGGCTTACCGCGGGCAGCGTGAAGTAATCCTCCGGGAGACGGCGGGTGGCCTTGTGCCCCCGCCGTTTTCGACGATGATGCGCAGGCCGCCGGATGTCTGCGCTCCGGGGTAGGCGCTTCCGACCGGTAGTATCGGATCCGTGGCACGGCAGGATGACGAACGCAAGGAGGGCCGCAATTACGGCGGGCTGTCCAAGGAACAGCGGGTAGCTCAGCGGCAGGCGCGACTCATCGATGCCGCGCTGGAATTATTCGGTACCCAGGGCTATGCGGCCACCTCGATCGAACGGCTGTGTGCCGTCGCGAATGTTTCTACCCGTAGTTTCTACGAAGATATGGGCAGTCGCGAGGCCTTGTTGATCGCGCTGGTCAATCGCATTACCTCGCATGCGGTCGAACGAGCGCTGGAAAGTATGTCGAAGACTGCGGGCCAACCGCTTTCGACGCGGGTCGTCGACAGTTTTCGGGCCTATCTAGAGGTGACCTGCGCCGATCATCGGTCGGCGCGGGTGTGTTACGTCGAAGTGGTCGGCGTCAGTCCGGCCGTGGAGGATTGGCGCAGGCAGCAGCGCCGCCTACTCTCATCGCTGCTGATCAGCGAGGCGGAGCGAGCCGTCGAGCGCGGCGAGACCAAGGCACGCCGGTTCGATCTGTTCGCGCTCGCGGTGATCGGCGCGGTGAATTCACTGGCCCAGGAGTTGGTGTGGACCACCCATCCCGATACCGAAGTGTCACTCGATGAAATATGCGAGGAGATAGCGTATTTCGTGAATTCTGGGCTCGCGTTGAATTGACGGTGGGCCAATCGTTCTGGCCGAGACATCGGAGGCAATGAGCTTCAAGCGGCGCACCTGGCCCGATCGCGGATGGCCGTGACAGCGGGGAGGACCCGAGTCGCGGTATTGCGCAGTGCAATTCCGGCCTTCGTGGCCGGAATCAGCATCGACGCCGCGGTGGCCACGCCGTCGAGTTTGGGATCGACCAGCACCCGGTGCCGGGTCTCGTAGCGCTGGAACGCCGCCTCGTGGTCCTCGGGTGTGGCCGCCAGCTCCTCCGCCAACGTGTACGCACCGGCGATCGCGAGGGTGGAGCCGTCACCGAACAGTGAGACGCAGGATGCGGCGTCACCGAGCAGGGCGATGCGTCCGTCCGACCAGCGCGGCAACTCGCCCTTGCTCACGGAGTCGAAGAACAGGTCGTCGGTGTCGCGGACGCGGTCCAGCAATTCGGGGACCCGCCAGCCCTGATCGGTGAACGCCTCGATGACCAGGCGCTTGTGCAGTTCGGTATCGCGGTGGTCGAAACCGGGTACGCCCTTGTGCCGGAACATGAATGCCGCGAGGGCGCGACCCTTTGTCGGGTGCACCGACAGTGCCCGTCCCGGTGTGTTGTAGATGAGAACTTCGCGGTCGCTGCCGAATGGTTCATCGAGCCGGATGGTGGCGATGTAGATGCCCATATGCCGGACGAATTCGGATTCGTCGCCGAAGGTCAGGCGGCGCACCGCCGAATGCAGGCCGTCCGCGCCGATTACGAAGTCGAAGCGGCGGGGTTGGGCGTGTTCGAAGGTGATGTCGACACCGTCGGGTTGCTGTGTCAGGCCGGTAATGGTGTCGCCCCAAACGAATTCGGCATTGTCGCGGCTCGCGTCGAGCAGGATCGCGGCGAGATCGGCGCGCGGGACCTCGACTTCGCGGTCGCCCGCCGATCCCTGGAAGGCTTTCAGGTCGACACGGGCGACGCGACGGCCGCTCGCATTGACGAAATTCATGTGGGACACAGCGGAATTCGCGGCACGCAGTTGCGGCATGATGCCCATGCGCTCGACCACATCGATGGCGGGTCCCTTTACGTCGACCGGATTTCCGCTGGAGCGTTGGCCCGTCGCCCGCTCGACCACCGTGACCTGGAAGCCACGGTCGGCCAGCCAGTACGCCAGGGTCGAGCCGCCGATGCCCGCGCCCGAGATCAGAACCGTCTTGTTCATGACAACACCTTTCGACTAAGTGGACGAATTTCGTCCGGTTAAGGAGAGCGTACAGTAAGCGGAAGGATTTCGTCCACTTAACTTGGAGGTGAGGGCGACGACCGATCTGAAGAGGGCGGACGCCAGGAACAACCGGGATCAGATCATTGCCGCGACGCTGGTGACCTTCCGTGAGCAGGGTGTCGATGTGCCGATGAAGGAGATCGCGGATCGGGCGGGTGTGGGTGTCGGCACGCTGTATCGGCACTTCCCGGACCGGGATGCATTGATCGCCGAGACGGCCCGGTCCTACCTCGCGGATCTGGCCCGGTTGGCGGCGACCGCGTTGGAGCAGGAGGGCGCGGCGTGGCCTGCGCTTGCGCGGTTTCTGCACGAGTGCGCGCAGCGCCGGGTCGGTGCGCTGGCATCGGCGATCGAGCCGAATCTGCATGCCGAGATCCAGGCCGATCCGCGGTTGCAGGAGGTGCGGGGGCGGATTGTCGAGTCGGTCTCGCGGATGACCAGGCAGGCGCAGGCCGCCGGTGCCATGCGCGCCGATATCGAGCCCGGCGAGGTGGCTGGGCTGATGACGTTGCAGATCTACACCCGGGCCGGTGAGTCGTATCCGGAGGCGGTTCGCCGGGTGGTCGATCTCGTGCTCGATGGGTTGCGGGCGCGGTGATAGAGGCGTCCGGCCGGTAATACGGCGGCCGAATCTCTACCGTCGGCACGTGCCTGTGGTCGAATTGTTCGCGTGCATGGAAAAACGGCAGGTAGTCCGCATGGGCCGGAAGATATGAAATGACCGGACCGACGGACCGGCCGCAGCGATGGAACCGACTGCTGGAACTGCTCGCCGAAACCGGACGGCTCTCGGTAGAAGAAGCCGCCGAACGCCTCGGAGTTTCCCCGGCGACGGTGCGCCGCGACTTCACCGCACTCGCCGAACAGCAGTTGGCGACCCGGACGCACGGCGGTGTGGTCGCGACTTCGGTCGCCTACGACCTGCCCGCGCGTTACCGGCAGGGTGCGGACGAGGCGAAGCAGCGGATCGCGGAACATGCTGCGGGACTTATCGAACCGAGTGCGGTAGTCGGAATGAACGGCGGGACAACGACGACCGCCGTGGCGCGAGCATTGGCCGGACGGGCAGATCTGGCGAATGCCGCTGGCGACCAACTGACCATCGTCACCAACGCGCTCAATATCGCGGGTGAGATGGTGCTGCGACCGCATATGCGCACGATCGTGCTGGGCGGGGTGGCGCGGCGGGAATCCTATGAGTTGCACGGGCCGCTGGCCGAGCGGGCATTGGCCGAATTGCGTTTGGATGCACTGATTCTCGGCGTCAATGCGATTTCCGCCGAGGGTGGCGCACAGTGTCGGCACATCGACGAAGCGGGAGTGACCACCGAGATGGTGCGGCGGTCCGGGCATGTGATGGTTGTCGCCACCGCGGACAAACTGGAGCGCTCGGCGCTGGCTCGGATCTGCGGGATCGAGCAGGTCGATGTGCTGGTGACGGATTCGGATGCGGATCCGGGTGCGGTCGCGACGATTCGGGCTGCGGGGGTCCGAGTAGACGTGGTCTAGGCCGGTTCGCTAGCAGGTCGAACTCTCGATGCTGAAGGCGCCGCGGTGTCCCAGGCGACGCCCGCAGGCGGTCAATGCCAGCACGCCGTGCCCTCGAGTACGGGTGTGCGCGCCGATTCGCGACGGATCGACCGAGGTGCGTCCGGCAATCAGCATTGGTCTTACCGTGTCGGGGATTCCGGTTTGCCGCCCGAACCTGTCTTCGGTGTCGGTCGAAAAGCCGGTCTCTGCTGCGTGCCCCAGGCCGGATTGCATCGGCTCGACGTATTCGCTCCAGTCCCGGTAGTAGTAGCGCAGCACCTTGCCGTGCTCTGCCAGGCACCATCCCCACCAGTCGCCGCAGCCGCTTTCGTAGTTCTGGCCGTACCAGTGCGCCTGCCCGAACCGCTCGCTCAGGGCCGCGCAGCGCGCTTGCCGCTGCTGGTGTTCGCGGCCGTCCGAGGTGTAATCGCCCTCGATGTCGAGCAGCCGGTGCAACTCGTGATCGTGGCGAGCGAGTTCTCCATCGGCAAGAGGTGTGCCGAACACCAAGGTCCAACCGTCGAGTACGGGACTCACATATATCCGGGCGCAATCGGCATGGTCGTCGTAAGCGGTGCGGCTGTGTCTCGAGTCGTGGCCCCGCCAGGTGTCGGTGCCTATCGACCAGGTCACCGCCACCGGATCGGACAGGTCGAACGCGTCCAATACCGCGGCCCGGTCCGTGGTTTCGATGGCATACCAGCCATCCTGCGGGACAAAGGGTTGGGGAACATCTGCCGCGATCTTGGCCCGCATCAGCCGGGCCAATACCGCCAGGTCGCGTGGTTCCGGTGTGTCCCAGCCGATCTGGGCGAGCGCCGCCAGTGCATACCGCCGCTCGGGCGCCCGAGAGCCTCGGACCCGACGCAACAACGGCACCGCGGAACGACCCAGCCGGCCGAATGCGTCGATCGCTTCGGCACGCACCCGCTGCACCGGATCCGCCAGCAACGGAACCAGCAGGGGCGCGTACTCACTGCGGCGACGGTAGCCGAGCACGCAGGCGCTGCCCGCTCGCACCTCCGCATCTTCGCCGCAAACCTGGAGCGCGAAATCCGCAGTATCCGAAGCCGCCGCGATACCCAATGCCTGACAGCACAACTCGACGACGTCCGGAGTCTGCGCGATCGCGAGTTGCACGATCAGCGGGCGATACGCGACGGGCCCGAACCGCCGCAGCACCGCGATGATGCCCGAGCGGTCGAGCCACGAATCCGGATCGACCAACTCGTCGAGTAGCGGCTCGATCACATAGTCACCCGCGGCCACCATCGCTTCCACCGCTTCATCTCGCAGAGACGCATCGGCGAGCGCTGCTGCGGCGGTTTGCAAGTCCACGCACCGTTCCTACCATCCGCCGCGGACAAGCTCGACGATCCAGCCGACCCGAACTTCGAAGAACGGTTCAGAGGGTGGTCGGTAGGCCGAAGCCTGGGAAGAGGGTGGCATCCAGGAAGACCGTGATTCGGTCGATGGCCGCGTCGCGGAGGGTGAGCAGGTGGATGGAATGTGCGTGGTAGGTGTCGGCTTCGTCGCGGCGGTAGTAGGCGATCGCGGGTTGGGTGTTGGCGGAGGTCGGGATTGCGCGCCACTCGCCGGGTGTGGAACCGCACTTGTCGGTGAAGAATTCGACGACGTGGGCGCGGCCGGCGAACCAGAGGAGGGCGGGCGGCATTTCGAGGACGACATCGTCGCGTAAGAGCTCGGCGAACGAAGCCATGTCGGCATTGCCGAAGGTGGTTACGTATCGGTCGATCATCGCGCGTTCGTCCGGGCTCAACGATTCCGATATGCGGTCGAGCATGGGGGCGTCTTTCTCCAATTGGGCGTGGGCGCGTTGCAGTGCGCTGTTGACTGCGGCGGTAGTGGTTTCCAGCAGGTCGGCGACTTCGGCCGCGGACCAGGCGAGTACGTCGCGCAGGATCAAGACCGCGCGCTGCCGGGCGGGTAGGAATTGCAGAGCCGCGATGAAAGCGAGCCGGATGCCGCTGCGGGCCGCGATCACGGTTGCCGGATCGTCGGCGGCGGTGCCGAGCAGGGCATCGGGGATCGGTTCCAGCCAAGGGATTTCGGGATGGCGCTCCGGTTTGGTGACCACGGTATCGCTGGGCCCGCCGAGTCCGGTGGGCAGCGCCCGCCTGCCGCGCTGTTCGAGCGCGGTCAGGCAGGCGTTGGTGGCGATCCGATACAGCCAGGTGCGCAGCGACGCCCGCGCTTCGTCATAGCGGTCGGCTGAGCGCCATGCTCGCAGCATCGTCTCCTGCACCAGATCCTCGGCGTCATGGATCGAGCCGAGCATCCGATAGCAGTGCGCGAGCAGTTCGGGCCGGTAGGGCGCGGTGCGCGCCGCGAAATCCGTACTGACCGTCATGGGTGCACAACCTACCGAGGAATCCGTGGCGCTGGTCATGCCTTCACCCCGGTGCGGTCCTCGCGAGCTGCCGAGTCGGAGGTCATCGCGTCGCTCGGTGTGCTCGCAGGGGCGGAGGCCAACCCGTCGCTCGGTGGTCCCGCAGGGTCGGCCGAAACCGGCTCTATGGCGTTCGGCGCGGGTGCGGGAATGGGCGCACCGGCCGGGATGAGCAGGCCGATGGCAGCGCCGAGGAGCGCAAGCAAAGCCGCTGTACCGATGGCGGCCGCGAAACCGTCGCTGAAGGACCGTGCGCCGGTGAAGCCGCCGACCGCCGCGAAAACAGCTGCGGGGACCGCGATTCCGAAGGCGCCACCGAGTTGGCGCAGGGTGTTGTAGGTGCCCGACGCGGCTCCGACGGCGGGCATCGGAACCGCGCGCAGCACCGCACTCTGCGCAGCGGGAATCGCCATCGACACACCGACGCCGGAGATGACGAAGGGCGCGATCATCGCGGTGTACGGCAGGTCCGGTCCGGCGGTGAAGGCGATCCATCCGTAGCCGAGGGCCTGCATGAGCAAACCGGTGATAACCAGCGGACGTTCACCGAACCGGTTGACTTGCTTGCCCGCGATCGGCGCCACCAGGAACAGGGTGACCGTCCACGGCGCCAAGCGCAGCCCAGCACCGAGTGGGCCTTGCTGCTGCACGATCTGCAGGAACTGGGCGAAGAAGAACGCACCACTGAAAATCGAGGCGGCCAGCAGGAATCCGACCGCATTGCCCGCCGAGAAAGCACGCGAGGCGAAGAAGCGCATGGGAATCAGCGGCGCGGTGGTGCGCAGCTCCCAGCGTACGAATCCGATCAGTGCCACCGCACCTGCCAGGAAAGCGAGCACTACTTCGGCGCCGGCCCAACCGGATTCATTGCCCCGAATCAGACCCCAGACGATGCCGAAGGCGGCGACGCTCACCAACGCGATTCCGAGAAAGTCCAATCTGCGTGCCTCGCCGACACTTTCGGCCAGCCGCGTGCTCACCAGCGGGATCAGCGCAGCTCCGATCGGCAGGTTCAACCAGAAGATCCACTGCCAGGCCAAGCCCTGCACCACCGCACCCCCGACGAGTGGTCCGCCGAGGGTGGCCAATCCGGTTGCCGCCGCGAATAATCCGAGCGCCTTGGTCCGCTGCTCCGGCTGGAACGCCGCCGAGAGCAAGGCCACCGCCACGGGCATGATGGCGGCTGCCCCTATGCCCTGCGCCGTCCTAGCGGCGATCAACAGACCCAGAGTCGGTGCGAGCGCACATCCGGCGGACGCCGCGCTGAACAACACCAGCCCGCCGACGAGTACCCGTCTGCGGCCGTATCGGTCACCGAGTGCCGCGCCCGCCATCAGCAGCACCGCGAAACTCAGGTTGTAGGCATTGATCGTCCATTCCAGCTCGCCGAGCGATGCGTGCAGATCGAGCTGGATCGCATGCATCGCGGTCGTGACGACCAGTGCGTCGAGCACGATCATCAAACCCGCGAGTGATGTCAGCGCCAGTACCCAGCGCTGTCCCGTGGTCATCTTCATGGCATTCCCTAAGTTCGTTGTTGTCTGGGGTTGGTGCCCTGGATGCCCAGAGCGGTGGGGTGTAGCTGATGGCTTTCTGCCTCGGTCGAGG
>NZ_JBVJLS010000031.1:0-106204 GCF_055584605.1 Nocardia sp. NPDC102475
AAACCGCCGGTGGCGATCGGGCCCGGTCCGCACGGAATGAGGATGTATTTCGAAACCATCGACGGCGATTTGGTCGGCGAGCGCGTGTCAGGAAAAGTGCTGAGCGGAGGTGGGGACTGGTTCCTGCTCGGTCATGACGGATGGGGTCGGCTGGACGCTCGCGCCCAGTTCGAGACGTCCGACGGTGCAGTCATTTACGCGTCGTACACCGGGCTCGTCGAGATGAACGATGTCGTTCAGAATGCGATGGGAAACGGCGGGGGCACCAAGTACGAGGACCACTACATGCGCGCCGCGGTTCAGCTGGAGACCGGCGACCCGCGATACGCCTGGGTCAACCACAGCCTGTTCATCTATCGGGGCCGGTTCGCCCCCGACTTAGGCGTATCCGCACGCATCTACCGCGTGACCTGAGTCGCGGCCATGTCCAGAGGTGAGCAGGTGTCGTCCTTGGATCGCGAAGGGTGCGGCAGCGCTCTCGTGGTCACTCTGAACCGCGTAGAACGACGCAACGCCATCGACGACGACCTGCGCAACGCCCGTCTCGCGGTCCTGCGTGCGGAACCGGAGCGGGCGAACCGCGTACTGACTGGTCGCCGATCGTGCCACGATCGGCAAGATCGTCTTGTACAGCGGCGAGGAGCTAGCCTAAGCGCGCCGCCATACCCGAGGACGGCGCGGTGGCCAGTCGGCGTGCCGCCAATTGCCTTGGTGACTCGCCGTACCAGCGCCGGCAGGCCCGGGCATAGCTGCTCTGCTCGGAATAGCCGAGCATCGTCGCGATCTGAGAGGCCTGCATGCCGGTTGCGGAGAGCTGCCACGCCAGCGAGCGCCGCACGTCGTCGAGGATCTTCTCGAAGGATGTGCTCGACTCGGCGAGTCTGCGCTGAACTACACGCGGATGCAGGGACATCTCCCGCGCAACCACAACCAGGCTGGCTTGGTTGAGCCCTATCAGGCGCTCGGTCATCTCCCGGACGTGATCGGCGAACTCACGGTCGGGTCTGACGTGAGCGAGGTAGTTTTCGGCCAACGTCAGCGCAGCGGCGTCGCGTCCGCGGATCGGGCGGGAGAGTACCTGGCTGGGCAGATGGATGGAGTTCAGCTCGGACCCGAACTCGACGGGGCACCCGAACAGGCCGCGGTACTTCTCGACGGGTGCAATCTGGTTGTGCCGCATGGTGACTCGAAGCGGGACGAAGTCCTCGCCGAGCATGAGCCGCAACGCGGCCATCGCGGTGCCCAGGCTCTTCTCCACCATCAGATCCCGATTCGCCAGCTGTCGCACATGGATGGCAAAGGTGAAAACCGCCGCGCTCGGCCCGCGCCGCAGTTCGGTCACATCGGAAGGGGCGCAGTTGTACAGGTACCGCGTGACCCCATCGATCGCGTCGGCGACGGTTTCCGAGTGCCGGATGATGACCGAGACCGGGCCCAAGATCTCGGTCCCCTGTCTTTGCGCCAATCGCATGCCGAAGTCGGGGCAGTCCAGCTCCTGAGCCGCCGCACCCATTACCGCACAGACTGCGTGGTAGCTGAGGAACCGCTGGTAATCGCCGGCCGCCTCCGGATCGACACCGTGCGCGAGCATCAACGCCCGGCCATCGCCGCCCAGGCTCGACACCAGGTCGGTGAATTTGAACAGCGCCGAACCCCTGATCAGACTTGTCATCGTGACGTGAATTGTCAAGTATTCGTCGCATCAAGTCAAGTTATCCCGAGGTCGACCTGTCAGGATCGTGGAACCGCAGCCACGTGGTTGCAGACGGGAGCGAAGTGACATGAGCGGAATCGAGGCGCCGACAACGAAACTCGAGCATGTCGACGTGCTGGTCGTCGGCGCCGGACTCTCCGGCATCGGTCTTGGCTACTACCTGGCCACCAAGCAACCTGGCCGGACGTTCGCGATCGCCGACGCCGAGATTCTCGACTACCTTCACGAGACGATCGACGAGAACGACCTTGCCCGACACATCCATCTGGGACACAAGGTGCTTCGCGCGGATTTCTCGCGGGCACGAGCCCGCTGGACCGTCACGCTCGAGCGTAACGGCGAGCAGTTCGACGTCACCTGCGCCGTGTTGGTGTCGGGTGCCGGTTATCACGACTACGACCAGGGCTACACCCCGCACTTCGAGGGACGAGAAGAGTTCCGCGGGCAGATCGTGCACCCGCAGCTATGGCCGGAGAACCTCGACTACGCCGGCAAGAAGGTCGTCGTCATCGGCAGTGGGGCCACTGCCGTGACATTGCTGCCGGCGATGGCTGACACCGCTGGCCACGTCACCATGCTCCAACGCTGGGTTAGTCGATCCATGCACATGTATCCGCAGCAGGGCTCGCACGGCCCCTGGAAGGATGACCAGAACTATGCGACCGACCGCTTCCGGCTCGCCAAGGCACCGATTGAGGATCCCGCGCTGAGGTTCACCGACGCCGTAGCGACCGCGACGTCACCCGCGGGAACAGCCGCATGAGCAGACGGGCGTCGTTCGCCGGGGGCAGGCAACGGCTCCCGCGACGGAAGATCACCACCATGGACGGTTTGGCAAAAGCAGCCAACGGATCTCGAGAGGAGATGCTCGATGGGCAGTATTGACGGTCTCAATCTCGGAACGTTCGGACTGTGGAGCTTTGACTTCGAGTTCCAGCCGGCCGCGCAGATCCGGTCATCGGTTCAGCAGCTCGAGGCTCAGGGCTGGCGAGCGTTCTGGATTCCGGAACTATTCGGGCGCGAGGCGCTAACGCACGCAGGGTACTTACTCTCGTGCACCGAACAGATGACCGTGATCAACGGCATCGCACAGATCTGGTCCCGCGATGCGCGCTGGACCTACGGCGGCAGCCTGCTGCTCGCGGACGCGTACCCAAACCGCCATGTGCTCGGGCTCGGCGTCAGCGGTGCCCAGCCTTCTGGGACCAAGCCGCTGGCGGCGATGACCAAGTACCTCGACGAGCTCGACGCACTGGCAACACCGAACCCCGCACCGCAGACACCGATGCACCGCATCCTTGCCGCATACGGGCCCAAGATGCTCGAGCTGGCTCGCGACCGCTCGTCTGGCGCCCACACGTACAAGGTCAACGTGGCACACACCCAGCACGCAAGGGAGATCCTTGGGCCGGACGCATTTCTCGCTGTCGAGCACGCCGTGGTCTTCGAGTCGGACCCCGACAAGGCTCGTGAGATCGCGCGCGCGCACCTGCATCTCTATCTGAACACCACCTACAACGTCGCAAAGTTCCGCCGCCTCGGGTACTCCGAGGACGACATCGCGAACGGTGGCAGCGATCGCCTCGTCGACGACCTCGTCTATTGGGGCGACCTCGACACGATCGTCACCAAGCTCCAGTGTCATGTCGATGCGGGCGCCGACCACGTCGGCGTACAGGTCATCGGCATCAATCCGGGCGAATCCGCGATGCCGTACTGGCGGATGCTCGGCCAAGCGCTACTTCCGCAGGGCGTCAGCGCCTGACACGCCCGAATCGGCTCCGGCGGTCGCGCATTCGCTCAGCTGGCTCACTGGGTTGGGAAACGTACGCCGCTGCATCGGCGACGAATGCGAGTGTGCGCGCGGCGAACTCGTCGGCGCATTCGATCTGCGGCGCATGGCCGATTCCGGTGAACATATGTGGGGTCAGCATCGCGGTGGGCGAGCCCGGCCACGGCTCAACGGTTTCCGCCGTACCCACATCGAGGCCCGCCACGCGCGCAGGGTGGCGTCATTGGTCGCGCCGTCGGCGCCGACACGCTTGACCTCCAAGTCGCTTTGACTCCGTTGCCGGCGTCGCGAAGACTTCGAAAATGAACGGGTCTGATGACGGACCAGGATCAAGTGGCCGACCGCTCGCGCACCACGTCAGAGTTCTCCGCGCCGGCTGTCTTGCGGCTTACCAGCCTGTTGATGTAGTTGAGCAAGCGCGTGCACGATGCCTCGGACTTCTGGCATGTCTTCGCCTTCCTCTAGGAGAACCGAATGTTCAGCGGATTCGCCACCCACGAAGTCGATGTCGCCGGCGTGCGCATCCATGCACGTGTCGGTGGCGAGGGGCGGCCAGTGCTTCTGTTGCACGGTTACCCCCAGACCCATTTCATGTGGGGCCCTGTTGCAGAGGGACTGGCCCAGTCGCACACCGTCGTGGCTGCAGATCTACGCGGGTACGGCGACTCAGGTAAGCCGGCATCGAAAACCGATCATTCGTCTTACGGCAAACGGGCGATCGCCGCCGATCAGGCCGAGCTGATGAAAGCCTTGGGACACTCGCGCTTCGCGGTTGTCGGCCACGACCGCGGTGCCCAGGTCGCGCATCGACGGTTCAGAGATCAGATCATCATCGCCGACGTCGAGCCGTCGCAAGGAGCTGCGCTGAAGTTCTTCCGTGCCTAGCGAGCAACACTTGTCGTGGTGGCACTCGCAGCGGCGGGGGCCTTGTTCAGCTTGGCGGCGCCGCGAATCGCTTTGTCCAAGAAGCTTGCAGGGGCATACCGAACAACGCGCGTCATCAGGCGCGCGAACCGACCAGCTGGGTATCGCTGCTTGGGCGCATTCGCCGAGGCCGCTTTGACGATCACCGCCGCGACGCTAGCGGGCGCGTCTGCGCCGGCGATGCTGTCGATCATCTGTTGGCGAGCCTGCGCCCGACGAGCCGCATACGCGGGGATTGGCGTATCACCCATCCACAGGGTCGAGTCGATCGCAGTATTGGTGTAACCGGGTTCGACCAGTGTGACCCGGATGCCGAACTCCCGCACTTCGTGATCGAGTCCTTGGGAATAGCTCTCGAGAGCATACTTCGACGACGAGTAGAAGACGCTGTACGGCGTGGGCACGAAGCCGACAATCGAACTCACGTTGACGATGCGTCCGCTGCCCTGTGCGCGCATGTGTGGCAGGGTGGCATTCGTCATGCGGACGACGCCAAAGAAGTTGGTATCGAACAATTCTTGGGCCTGCGCAGCTGAACTCTCTTCAGCGCCACCGACCAAGAGGGCGCCGGCGTTGTTGACTAGCACATCGATCCGGCCTGCACGATCGATGACCGTCTGAACCGCCTTCTCTACCGACTCCCCGTCGGTGACGTCGAGCTGTACGTACTCCACACCTGCTGTCGGCTGGACCCGCCCGATGTTGCGGCTGGTACCGAATACCTTGTAGCCCCGGGCAGCGAAAGCCACGGCCGCAGCCGATCCAATCCCGGAGGAGGCTCCGGTGACGAGCACTGCTGGTTGTCTCTGAACCATAATTTACTCCCACTGGTATACCGATCGTTTTACCTATCGAATGAGGCTACACTTTGAGCGGATAAATGTAAACCGTTCGGTATGCCGCTAGTCGTGGCCGCCGTGCATGAACGTGGTGAACGACGCGCGATCGAGGCCGGACACGCGTAAGGAGTTCGAGTCCAACGTCTTTGAGTAGATCTAGCGGGCTTCCGCATCAGAGGGAAGGCCCCAACACGTGCACCATTTCATGCCACGCCAGCACATGGACTTCGCTGACGCGCCGGGTACGAAACGGTCCCCACTTCTGGTCCGATTGGTACGACTCGAGGATCCAGTTCGTCGGATCCCCGGATTGCGAGGAAGTCCACGTCGTCGACGGCGACCCTGCGGTCGACGGCCGGTGGGTCGCGCTGTATCGCCGCGGGCGGCGCCTGATCGGAGCCCTCACACTGAACCGCCGACCGAGATCATGAAATACCGCGGGCTCATCCTGAAACAGTCGAACTGGGATGACGCTCTCGCGTTCGCCACGGCGCGTCGGGACGCGGCGCACCGAAGAACCCTCGCCGAGGCGCAGCGATAGTCGCTGCTCGCGCCTACCCCGATTGGCGTCCGAATACGCTGCCTTACAAGGATGTTGAGCAATCTACAGCGGGCGCAGCAGCCGGGTCGTCAGCAGCGCGATGTAGAGCTCGGCCGCCTGTGCCGGGTGATCGCAGTCGCGGCCGGTGAGGTCGCGAATCTTGCGCAGCCGGTAGAGCACGGTGTTGCGGTGGTAGTGCATCTGCTGCGCGGCGGCCACGGTCGAACCTTTGCACTCGAACCACACTTCGAGGGTGTGCAGCAAGGCCGTTCGCTCCGCCTCCGGCAGCTGCATGAGCGGGCCGAGGATTTGTGCGGCCGCACTGCGCGCCGCATCGGGTAACCGCACCACCAGTAGTGCGACCGGCTCCGATTCGTAGCGAGTCATCGCAACCGCGCCGCTCGGTGTGCACTTGAGTGCGAGCCGGGCTTCATCGCGTGCGGCGGCAATGCCTTGTGGACCACTGAAGATGCGACTGACACCCGCACGAGCTTCGACCGCCGCGCCGAGCAAGTCGATGGCACTGTCGATTTCGGCGGACGTGGGTGCGCAGATCAGACCAGTCCGGGTATCGGCGTAGAAATCCCAGATCGAAACAATGCCGCGGTCCTTCAGCTTGGCGATCGCGGCCGCCATCGTGTTCTGATCCGAACCAGCCTCGGCGGCAAGTACTACGAACACCCCGGTCTCCGGTAGGCCGAGAGTCCGCGCCGCGTCCAGAACCACAGCGGGATTCTCCGCATGGTCGTCGAACAACGTCCGGATCACCCGGGCCCGCGACTCGATATCGGCCAGGGCAAGCAGAGTTTCGGTCTCGCGGTACGCCTCGGCCGCGGCATCGGAGTACCGGTCGACGATGGCCCACAATTCGCCAGGAATCTTCAGCAGCTCACCGTGGGCGACGCCACCGGCACGGACCATCAACTCTTCCCAGATCAGCCGACCACCGAGCCGGTACGCGTGCAGCATCGCCGCTATCGGCAACCCCTGTTCGGCCTTCATTCTGCCCGCCGCACGCGCAGATTCGAGCCGGACCGGATCGCGGCCCGCGAGGTAGCCGAGCATTGCGCTCAAGTTGTCCAGGCAGGCTCCGCGCAGTTGCTCACGGGTCAGCAGTTGGGAGTCCAGGTACGCACGCTCGGATGCCACGATCCGGTCGGCGAGCTCGTCGGCCATCGCGTCCACCGAGTCCAGCAACTGCCGCGCGAGTTCGGTGGCAGCGATCGAGTGCAACGGTTTGGCCACCACGGCAGCCTATCAGCGGGAGTGTGGGCCACACCACACCGTAATTGTGCGACCGCACAAAGTCGATGACCTACTCCCGCGACCGCCGCCCATGGTGTGCGACGGCACTGATGCGGACAATTCCGACTATGACCATCAACGACTCGCCGACGGACCTGCGGGGCGCCGTCGACGCCGCACTGTCGGACCTCGCCGAGGGCGAAAAGGCCTGGGCCGCAACCCCCTTGGCCGCACGAGCCGAGCTGCTCGGGCGCGTCCGCGAACGCACCGCGCAATATGCCCGAGAGTGGGTCGATGCGGCGGTCAGCTATAAGCGGCTGGATCCAGGCACGGCGCTGGTCGGCGAGGAATGGATTTCCGGCCCCTATGCGATGGCGGCCGGCGCCGGAGCACTGGAGCAGAGCCTGCGCGCACTCGCCGCCGGGCGCAGCCCACTCGAGAAGGCGCAGTTCGGCACCGCCGGTGGACGCACCACGGTCCGCGTGCTGCCCACGTCGGTCTTCGACACTTTGCTGCTGAGCGGATTCAGCGCCGAGGTGTGGCTGCAGCCGGGAATCGGCCGGGCCGAAGCGATCCGAGCCGCGGGACTGGCACAGCTCGACCCGATTCACACCAACGGCATCGGCGTGGTGCTCGGCGCGGGCAATATCACCTCGATCGCCCCGTTGGACGTGCTGTACGAACTGATCGCGCACAACCGCGTCGTCGCTTTGAAGCTGAATCCGATCACGGACCCGATGCTGGAGCCGCTGACCGATGTCCTGGAGCCGTTCATTGCGATCGGGGCCGTCCGGATCCTCACCGGCGCAGCCGATGTCGGCGAATATCTGGTGCAGCATCCAGACGTCGCACACGTGCATATGACCGGCAGCGCCGCGACACACGACGCGATCGTCTGGGGGCACGGCGAGGACGCCGCGACGCGCAAGGCCGCCGGTCGGCCTCGACTCGACAAGCCGATCACCAGCGAACTCGGCGGCGTCTCCCCGACCATCGTGCTACCGGGCCGGTGGAGCAAGGCCGATCTGCGGTTCCAGGCCGACCACATTGTCACCCAGCGCCTGCACAACGGCGGGTACAACTGTGTCGCGGCACAGGCCGTCGTGATTTCCGCCGACTGGGATCAGAAGGACGATTTCCTTCGTGAGCTGAGCGCCGCGTACGACGCCGCACCGAGTCGGGCCGCGTATTACCCGGGCAGCGACGATCGGGTCGCAGCAGCCGAGTCGACCTATCCGAGCGCCGAGCACTTCGGCGGCCGAGTCCTGGTTTCGGGCCTGCGCGGCGACCGAAGCGAGACACTGCTGCAGACCGAATACTTCGCACCGGTCCTCGGGGTTGTCAACTTGTCCGGCCTCGGACCCGATTTCGCCCGTGCGGCAGCGGCTGTGGCGAACGATGAGTTCGTCGGCACGCTCGGGGTGAATGTCATCGCGCACCCGGCGACCATCCGCGCGATGGGCGCGGCATTCGACGACCTGATCGAGCAGCTGCACTATGGCACGATCGCGATCAATGCGTGGACCGGCGCCGGGTTCCTCACCGCCGCGGCCACCTGGGGCGCATACCCAGGCCACACGATCGAAGATGTGCAAAGCGGAATCGGTGTGGTGCACAACGCATTCCTGATCGACCGGCCCGAGCGGACGGTTGTGCGCGGCCCATTCCGTCCCGCGCCACGCTCGGTGCTGCACGGCGAGTGGTCGCTCACGCCGAAGCCACCGTGGTTTGTGAACAACACGACCGCGGCGACGACCGGACGGCGACTCGCCGCGTTCGCCGGAGCACCCGGATGGGGAAAATTGCCCGCAATCTTCGCCTCCGCGTTGCGCGGCTGACCGAGCAGGAGCACACGTGGATACCAACGCCGATTACGTCGTCATCGGTACCGGATCGGCGGGCGCGGTCGTCGCCAACCGACTCAGTACCGACCCCGGGACCAGCGTCATCGTGCTGGAGGCCGGCCCGCAGGACAAAGACAAATTCGTCCATATCCCCGCCGCATTCGCCAAGCTGTTCCGCAGCGCCGTGGATTGGGATTACCGCACCGAACCGCAGCCTTCCCTCGGCGGACGTGAAATCTATTGGCCCAGAGGAAAAACGCTGGGCGGCTCCTCGTCGCTCAACGCGATGATGTGGGTGCGCGGATTCGCCGCGGACTACGACGACTGGGCCGAACGAGCTGGAAGCGACTGGTCCTACGCCGAGGTCGTGCGGTACTTCCGCAAGATCGAAGCACTCGAGGGCGCACGCGAACCCGACGAGGGCGTCGACGGTCCGCTGCATGTGTCGCGGCAGCGCAGCCCGCGCGCGTCCACCGCGGCCTGGCTGGCGGCCGCGGCGGAGTCCGGGCACACCGTGGAGCGCCCGAATCTGCCAGAGCCGAAAGGCTTCTCCGAAACCGTCGTGACGCAGAAGGGCGGCGCACGCTGGAGCACGGCCGACGCCTACCTTCGGCCCGCACTCGGCAGGAACAACCTGACCCTGCGCACCGAAGCCGTAGCGACACGCATCATCTTCGATGGAACGCGCGCTGTGGCAGTCGAATTCGAGTCCGGCGGCAAGCGCGAGGTTGTGCATGCCCGCCGCGAAGTGGTGCTGTGCGGTGGCGCGATCAACAGTCCACAACTACTGATGCTCTCCGGCATCGGCGATCGCGAACACCTCGCCGAGCACGGTATCGCCACCGTCCACCACGCACCGGAGGTCGGCGAGAACCTGATGGACCATCTGGTCGCGATGCTCGGCTTCGACGTCGAAGGCGACAGCTTGTTCGCCGCGGAAAAGCCGCTGGAACTCATCAATTACCTTGCCAGACACCGCGGAATGCTCACCTCCAATGTCGGTGAGGCCTACGGATTCGTGCGTAGCCGACCGGACCTGGACCTGCCCGACCTCGAGCTGATCTTCGGACCCGCACCATTCTTCGATGAGGGAATCGGAGAACCGTACGGCCACGCGGTGGTAATGGGATCTATCCTGCTCAAACCGGAGAGCAGAGGCCGCATCTCGTTGCGCTCGGCCGACCCACTGGCGAAGCCGATCATCGATCCCCGCTACCTGTCCGACAGCGGCGGCGTCGACCGCGCGGCAATCCTGGCAGGTCTACGCATGTGCGCGCAGATCGCCGAAGCACCCGCGTTGAAAAAACTGCTCGGCAAGGTCGCTCGTCCCGTGGGCGCGCCGGACACCGGTGCTGACACACTCGAAAAGGCCCTCACCACCTGTTCGCACACCCTGTATCACCCGGTGGGCACCTGCCGGATGGGCAGCGACGAAACCAGCGTCGTCACACCGGCTTTGCTGGTTCGAGGCGTTGAAGGGCTGCGGATCGCGGACGCATCGGTGATGCCGAGCATCATCCGCGGACACACCCACGCCCCGAGCGTGCTGATCGGTGAGAAGGCAGCCGACCTGATCCGCGGCTGATCAGGAGAGCCCTATCCACGCCACCTCAGGTCCGAGGATTGTCCGCGTTGGTCGGCTGATGCCCCAGCCAGTGTGCGATCTCCAGGGCGACTCCGATCTCGAGACCGTTGGTATCGAGTGAGACCGGCAGCATCTCCGCCGCGCGCTGAATGCGGTTGAGGACAGTATTGCGATGCGCGAAAAGTGTTCGTGCGGCCCGGGACGCGCTGAATTGCTCACGGATATAGATCCGCAATGTCTCACGGAGCTCGGCATCCGCCGTCGCCACCGTCCCCAACGTCCGGGCGACGAACTCGTTGGCGCGCTGCTCGTTGTAGGTTGCGAGCGTCACGAGCTGGACGTCGGCGGAGCTGGCGAAACGCAAGTCCGGCAATCGTTGCATCAATCGTTGCGTCTCGACCGCATCCAGGTGGCTGCGTCGAAAGCCCTCCACCCCCGTGTCGGCCGGTCCCATGGCGATGCGCACGCCTTCGATATGCGACGTCGCCGCCGCGAGGGTTTGCGCATCGACGGCCGTCGCATTGGCCAACCAGGTCCACACCGAGGTGGAGCTGGCGATGACCTCCAACGTCTGCTGCGCCTGGGTGGCCGCCCCCAGCGCCTCCGCTGCGCGCTGCAAGCCGCGCCGATCAGGTGCCCCGGGGTCGGTCCACAACACAGCCGCGGTGTGGCGGCGCTCGAATCGATAGCCGAGGCGGTCGCTGGCGCGATCATTGGCCAACGGCGCCCCTTCGAGGACGAGACTCACCAGTTCGAAACGCTGTGCGTGAGTGTCCCGGGTGAGTTCGGCGCGTTCGGATTCAAGTTGAGCGGCCAGCGCGGCGAGCGTGACATCGACGAAGCCGGCCAGGGAGCGAGCGGCCACGTCGAGGGCTTCCTGAAGTACGACGGGATCGGATGAGGCGGTGAATGCCAGCCGCATCCAATGCCTCCAGAGCGCATTGTGTCCCGCGTGATATGCCGTGACCAGAATCTGTTCGACCCCTCGACGGAATGCGTCACGGGCTATGCCGACCACTTCCGCGCTCAGGTTTGCCGTGACCGGTTCCCGCGGAGCACTCAGCAAGGAGGCGGCCCAGTGCAGCAGGTTGGCGCGAGAACTGGCCGTGACCTCGGCGACCAGCGACGGTTCGGTGCGAAAGGGTTCGATCGCCGCCGCGAAGACAGCATCGTGCAGGTCGGCCATGACGTCGGCGGGTTCGGCGAGCAGCATTTCGCAGACGCTTTGGACGACGCCGTCGGCGCCCGGCAACGGGGTTCCAGCTCGAGTCACCGGTCGAATATAACTCCGAGACGATAGGCAGAACGCCCATTTTGCATTCATTTCTTAGGCAGAACGCTCTTGAGATGCAGGTCACTCCATCTGACACTTGTAACGCACGACACAGTGACAACGGCGAGAGGACCAGGCCATGGCGACGAAGCGCAAGGTCGACCACGAGACTCGGGATGAGATGACCGGATACGTCGACGTCCTGATCGTGGGCGCGGGGATCTCGGGAATCGGCGCGGGCAGCCATCTGAAGAGCAAGCTGCCGGACAAGACGTTCCTGATCGTGGATGCCCGTGAGAACATCGGTGGCACCTGGGATCTGTTCCGCTACCCCGGGATTCGCGCCGACACGGACGCGCAGACGTTCTCCTACGAGTTCAAGCCGTGGAAGCACGACAACGCGATCGCCGACGGCGCGGAGATACTGAGCTACCTCCATGAGACGGTGGCCGAGTACACCCTGTCGTCCCATCTGCGACTCGGCTGGAAAGTCGCCTCGGCCGACTGGTCCTCTGAACGGGGACTGTGGACAGTCCAACTGTCCAAAGTCGGCACCGGCCGGAGCGCGACGGTGGAATGCCGGTGGCTGTTCGGAGCGACCGGGTACTACGACTACGACCGGGGTTACCGGCCGCACTTCGATGACGAAGAGCGCTTCACCGGTGAGATCGTCCATCCCCAGCATTGGCCGCAGGATCTGGACTACCGCGGTCGGAAGGTGGTGGTCATCGGCAGCGGCGCCACCGCGATCACACTGGTCCCCGCCATGGCGGAGACCGCCGCTCACGTCACCCTACTGCAGCGCTCACCCACCTACATTCTCCCGATCCCGAGCCGGGACCCGGTCACCGACGGACTGCGCAGGCTGCTGCCCGAGCGCATGGCATACCGGATGAGCAGGACCATCAACAGAACTCGGCTCGCCGTCATCTACGCGGTAAGTCGCCGCTATCCCCGGTTTACCCGTCGGCTCGTCCGCTGGGTAAACAAGAAGGCGTTGCCGAAAGGCTATCCGGTCGATCAGCACTTCAAGCCCAGCTACGACCCGTGGCACGAGCGCATGTGCTTCGCCCGCGACGGCGACTTGTTCACGGCGATCAGCACCGGCAAGGCTTCCGTGGTCACCGACCGGATCGCCCGGTTCACCGAGCGCGGAATCGAACTCGCCACCGGGAACAGTCTCGACGCCGACATCGTCGTGACCGCCACCGGCCTGCGGATGATTCCGCTGCGCGCGATGACTCTCAGCCTCGACGGCGTGCCGGTCGACGTCGCCGACACCGTGGTCTACAAGGGCATGATGCTCTCGGGAGTACCGAACTTCGCATTCGCCTTCGGTTACACCAATGCGGCGTGGACCTTGAAGGTCGACCTCGTCTGCGAGCATCTGTGCCGCCTCATCGCACACCTGGACAGCCACGGCGAGCACATCGCGGTCCCGGTCGCCAACGACCCCACGCTTCGACTCACACCTATGGTGGACTTCCACGCCGGTTACGTTCGACGAGCGGCCGACACCCTTCCGCGGCAAGGCTCACATGGCCCTTGGTCGATGGAGATGAGCTACCGGGCGGACCGTGACCGGCTCGTCCAGGGCCCCGTGACGGATCCGGGATTGCGGATCTCCCGTATCCCGGCCGATTCCGATGTCGCGGTGCGGGTGGGCTGAACGATAGTGAGCAGGCAGGAGATCACCTTCCCCAGCGCCGGAACGACGTGTGCGGCATGGCATCTGCGCACGGCCGATGACACATTTCTGGAGAAAACCGGACGACCGTGCGTCGTGATGGCCCACGGCTTCAGCGGCACCCGCGACACCGGTCTACTCGGGTTCGCGGAAGGCTTCGCGGCGGCAGGCCTCGACGTGGTGCTCTTCGACTACCGCGGCTTCGGGGCCTCGGCGGGAAATCCGCGCCAGCTCGTGTCCTATCGACGCCAACGCGCCGACTACCGTGCGGCGGTTCGCGCCGCACGCAGTATCGAGGGTGTTGATCCAGGTCGGATCATCCTGTGGGGAACGTCGTACTCCGGTGGACATGTCGTGAAGGTCGCGGCCGACGACCCTGATATCGCAGCGATCGTGGCGATGACACCAGCTGTCGACGGGCCGGCCACAGTGGCACATCTCGCCCGAAACGGTGGGCCGGCACCCATATTTCGGCTCGCTGCCAATGGAGTTCGCGATGTGTTGGCCGCCGCCACCGGACGGCCGCCGCGGCTGGTGCCTGCCATCGGACCATCCGGCTCGGGCGCGGTGCTGGCCAAAGACGGTGCACAAGAGGCGATGGCCAGTGTCGCCGGGCCGAGTTGGCGCAACGAGGTCTGTGCCCGGGTGGCACTCGAGCTCGCGCTGAATCGACCAGGCGGGTCCGTGGGCCGCGTGCGGGCTCCTCTGCTGGTGCAGGTGGGCGAGAACGACACGGTGGTCCCCGTTTCGGCAGCGCTGAAGGCGGCGGCGCGGGCGGGTGGCGGCGCCGAAGTTCGCCGCTACCCGGTGGATCACTTCGACGTGTACGACGGCGCATGGCAAGTGCGCCTGCTCGCCGACCAGGTCGACTTCATCACGCGCGAGCTACGGCGCGCTCATGATGCGGTGATGGCAGTCGACCCCGGCTGACGCTGTCGGCACCCGCGTTTGGTGCTGTGGGCACGAATAAGGCTGAGTTCTTCGGGCGGGCGAAACGTTTACCAACCCGCACCCACGCCCTAGAGTTGCGGTCCTCACAGGTGGGGTCTTGTCCGATGAGGGACTGAATCACAATGCGCGGCAACGCTGTTCCGTCGCGGCCCGCCTGTGGTCGATTTCCCCGGCTTCGACGATGAAGTCGTCACCAGTCGATGACAGGAATAGCCCTATGCTCCTGAACAGGACCCGTGACCTCACAGATCAGGTGGTCGTCATCACCGGCTCGACGGGAGGCTTCGGAACAGCCCTCGCGCATGAATTGGTCACTCGCGGAGCACGAGTCGCACTCATCGCGCGCCGACCAGAAGCGGCGAAGGCCCAGGCCGCTGGTCTTTCCGGCCTGGAATCGGCGCGCGGCTGGTGCGCCGACATCACCGATCTCGGTCGGCTCGACGACGTAATGGGCGGTATCGCAGATCATTTCGGTCGTGTCGACGTCGTCGTCGCCAATGCCGGGCTCGATCTGGCCGGTTCCCGCTGCTTCGGTCAGCGGGCTCGCACGGGATCCGCGTGCGCGCGACGCCTGTCGACGCGGTCGCGGATTCTCCCGACTCCCTCGACCGCGGTCGGCACGAGGATCGGAAACAAGATGAAAAGAAACAATGGCAGCATTATCTGCAAAAATTCGAGCATGGCTGTCATGTCCGGCATGGCGAGGTGGAAGCCACTACGGTATCGCCGAAGAATGTGCGCGCAATATGAAATTCGAACAGCCTGTTGTGCGCCGCGCTACCCGTTGTCCAGCCAACGGTCTTCCCACTCACGCATCGCGATGAGAACCGAGAAGAAGTCGCGTCCTTTATCGGTGAGGACGTACTCCCTACGTGGCGGGTTTCCTGGTACAGCCGTTTGGTCATCACGCCCCGCTCCACGAGTCGGGCGAGTCGAGTCGACAGTACGTTTCGTGCGATGCCGAGGGATTTCTGGAATTCGTCGAAGCGACGGGTGCCCATGATCGCGTCGCGCATGATCAACGGTGTCCATGAATCTCCGAACAGCTCCACTGTGCGAGCAACCGAGCATGCCGAGTCCGAGAATGTCGACTTCACGAATACAAAATATCCGCTCAGTCTCGCGATGGCTCTGTGATGAGATACTGATCATTCCGGAAGTTCGTCCGATGCAGTCGCCAGGAATGCAAACGGTCATAGCCACGCACGGTGACCGGGGGTCGTTGTTCGAGTCGATAGCCATCGTGCTCGCGCAG
Organism: Nocardia sp. NPDC102475; assembly: GCF_055584605.1. Lineage (NCBI taxonomy): Bacteria > Bacillati > Actinomycetota > Actinomycetes > Mycobacteriales > Nocardiaceae > Nocardia > Nocardia sp. NPDC102475. Next base: position 15,651 of record NZ_JBVJLS010000031.1, read on the forward strand.
TGCGTGTGCCATGTTCTCGTCGATCAGGGCCTCGCCGGGCGTGCCGACCGAGGTCAGCCTGCTCGCAATGTTCACCGTTGCGCCGAAGACATCGCCGAGTCGATCCACAACCGGACCCGAGGCGACCCCGATGCGCAGTGGCGGCTCGGAATCCGGCCATGCCGCAAGCAGATCGAGTGCGATGTCCGCGGCGGTCGTCGGCCGGTCGGCGGTGAACAGTGCCGCGTCACCGATCATTTTCACGATACGACCGCTGTTCTCGCCGACGGCATTCGTGGTCGCGGACTCGAACGCGTCGAGCAAACGACGCATCTCGTATTCGCCCGCGCCGCGAGTCAGGGCCGTATACCCCGAAATATCCGCGAATCCGACCGCCGTGCCGACCGGACGCGAGCTGTCCTCCTGCGCGACCGCGATCCGCCGAGCGATATACGCTGCGACCTGCCTGCGCCACATGTAGGCGTGGGTTTGTTCGAGCAAAGGCAATATCTGCTCGGAGAATGTCAGCAACGCCGAAGCCGAGGTGGATGTGGTCACCTCGTCGAGGAAGTTGTCGACGGCCAACTGGGCCTCCCAGGTTGCCAACGGGGAGACCGACTGCGTAATCGCGCGAGTTATCGCGATGATCGCCGCATCGTCGACACCGGCGATATCACGCCATTTCCCGGCCCGACGCAACGCCTCGACGTCATCGTCGGTGAATGCCCGTTCCTCGTCCGGCGGCGTCGCGAATCCCATTGCCCGCCATATACGCTCGGCACGTTCACGGTCGATACCGGAACGGCTCAGCACCTCGTCGGCGGTGTACTGCCGCGGACCGCCCAGGATCATTGCATCGACCGTATCGCCGATCTTCTGCAAATTGTCGCGGATGTCTCCGGGCAATGGCGGCCTATTCGTGGTCATCGGTTTCGCAACTTCCAATGGTGGGCTCTCCAGTGTGACTGATGGGCGACACCATTATGTGCCGGTAGCCGAACAGTGATCATAATCGTCGAACTGTTTCACCGATGCCGAGAATCAGGTGCTCAGTCGTCGGATCGACGGCTGCGGTTCGGTAGCGCCGGTTCGAATTGGGCTAGCACCTGCAGCAGGAACGAGCGCGGTAGCCCGGCCACCGACGGTGCACCGGCGAGTGTTTCCAGGACCGGCTGCAGATGGCGGCCGCTGTCGGCGACGAGGCGCGCCAGTCCCAGGCTCGCGCAATGCGACAGTGCCGGGGTCAGTAGTTCGGCGGCCCGCACTGTCTGCCCGGTTGCCGACAGGCAGCATCCGCGCAGGAGTTCAGCCAAGAGTAGGGCCCTCGGTCGTGTTTGGCGGCTGATCTCGCGCACGAGGTGTTCGGCTCTATCGCATGCCTGCTGTGCCGCAGCGGGTGACGATTCGGCGAGCAGTAGCCGGATCGCGGAATCGTGTTCGAGTTCGGTTGCTATGGCCAAGGTTGCGGTTGGCTGCGCGGTATAGGGCGCGAGATTGTCGAGGGTCTGTCGTTCGCTGTCGGTGATGGGCAGGCCGAGCCGGACACGTTCGTTCACGATCCGTGCCGCCAGACGTGGCAGCGACAGGTCCGTGGCGATCTTCGCCCCCGCCGCCAGACGTTGCTGGGCGCGGTCGAAATCACCGCGCACGGCGGCAAGGCGCGCACCGGTCCCGTACGTGGCCATCAAGAACTCCACTGCCCCTCCCTCCGGGCCGAGCCCGATATTCAGGAGTTCCTCCGCCTCGATGAATTGTCCTTTCTCATACAGCAATTCGCCGAGCAAGGCGCTGGCCAGCCGGGTGGCGTGTGACTGCTTACCGGTCCGCAACGCCAGCTGCAAGGCCATCCGGTAACAGGACTCCGCCGCGGCGATATCGAGTTGTTCGGCGGCGGCCATACCGGCGATGCAATCGCAGTACATCACCCCGAAAGGCCCCGAAGCGCGGTCTCTATACGGCGCCATCCAACGATGCCAGTGCTGGACCTGTTCGAAATCGAATCGATAGAGCGCGGACGCGGCCGCGGCGGCCGCCGCCGTGATGGAAAGGAATGGCCGAGCCGAAGTCTGCACGCGCGCCAACACCGGCGCTGGTACCTCGGCGGGCCGATCGGTCACCAGATCATTGCAGACCCTGGCCAGAGACGCCTCGAGCCGGATCTCGTCGGCCTGTTCATCATCGACCGTGCCTGCAGCCAGCGCGGTGTCGGCGCGATCGAGTGCGGCGATGGCGGGCGAGCGTCGCTGCAGGGCGATATTCGCCCAGGCTATCCGTACTTGCAGGACCGGGTTCAGCGCTGTCAGTGAACCGGGCAGCTTCGCGACCAAGCCGAGGAAGGTCGCCATCCGCGACCCCTCGAGCAGTTGCTCGGCGCGCTCTTGCACCAGCCGCATGGCCCGGTCCGGGGCATCGGCGGCGAGGGCGTGGTCGACCGCCTCGGTCGGCATGTCGTGGTCGGCGAACCACGATGATGCCCTCATGTGCAATTGCTCGAGCAGTCCGGGGTGTTGTTGGACGAGTCGGCGGCGCAGGAATTCTGCGAACAGTCCGTGGTAGCGGAACCACTCCAGATCGTCATCGATGTTGCGCAGGAACAGATCACGCTGGCGGACGTCCTCGAGCAATTCCTGGCCCGGTTTCCGCTCGGTCAGCACTTCGGCGAGCTCACCGCAGATGCGTTCGGTGACCGAGGTGCGCATCAAGAACTCGAGTATGTCCGGTTCGAGCGAGTCGACGACATTTTCCAGCAGATATTCGCCGATCGCGTAGTGACGTCCGGATATCTGGCTGATGTAGGTGCCCGGGTCCGCCTTCCCGCGCAGCGATAACGACGCCAGTTGCAGCGCCGCGACCCAGCCCTCGGTCGAGTGGCGCAGCCTCTCCATATCGGTGGCCACCAGCGACAGTCCGTTCATCCCGCTGAGGAACGCCGTCGTCTCGGCGCTGTCGAATCGCAGTGCGGCCTCGTCGATTTCGAGCAGTTCATCGCTGACGCGCAGCCGACTCAGCGGCAACCCTTTGCGGTTGCGACTGGTCACGATCAACCGCAGATGATGGCAGCCGCGCTCGAGCAGGAATTCCATGGCAGCGATCGAGGATCGGCTGGTCACCCGATGCCAGTCGTCGATCACCAGCGCGACGGTTTCACCGCTGTCGTGGATCTGATCGATCAACGTCGTCATCACATGGCGTCCGGCATCGGTGGAACGCTGCTCGAGCAGTTCCGTCAGTCCCGTCGCGAGCTCAGGACGGCTGGCCCGGATCGCGTGCACGATATGAGCCAGCAACCACACCACATTGTTGTCATCGGCATCCACGCTCAACCAGGCGACGCGGACACCTTCGGCCTCGAGCACGTCACCCCACTGCGCGGCCAGGGTGCTCTTTCCGAAACCCGCTGGCCCGTGAATCAAGACCAGCCGTCGCGCCCGCGCCTCACGCAAGACAGCCAGCAACCGGGGCCGCTCGACCGGCCGACGTAGCGTGCTCGGCGGCCGATACCGGGTCGCCGGAGTAGGCAATGGAACGTCGGGCACCGACGTTTCGGCCACCGGCACCGACCGGGCCTCTGCGGCTCGCTCGATCCCGCTCTCCGTCCCGGTGCCAGGCGGCAGCGCCATCGTGTCGACCCGGACACCACTGGAGAACTGCACGTTCCGCAACAACTCACCGAATTCGCGTGCGCCGCCGGGCCGCTCGGCCGGATCGGCATCCAGTGCCGACTCGATCACCGTGCACAGCATCGCGGGCACGCCGGCTTTGCGCAGATCCGGAATCGGCTCCGAGCTGATCCGCAGAAACTGAGTGACCAGCGATTCACCAGTCCGGCGTTCGAACGCGGCATGGCCGGTCAACAGGCAGAACAAGCTCGCGCCGAGACCATACACATCCGAGGTCGCCGAAGGGTCCTCACCTTTGAGGACCTCGGGTGCGGTGAACGCTGGTGTCCCCGCCACCAGACCGGCCGCGGTTTCGAAGCCGCCACCGATCCGGGCGATACCGAAATCCGCGAGCTGGGGTTCACCGTAATCGCTGAGCAGGATGTTGGCGGGATTCACATCGCGGTGCAGGACCCCGAACGCATGGGCCGCGGCCAGGGCACCGGACAGTTTCACCCCAATCGACAACACCTCCTGCCACGGTACCGGTCCCCGCTCGCGCACCCGACTCATCAGCGACCCCTGCGCATGCAGCGGCATCACGATGAAGGGCTGCCCGGTCGCGGTGACGTCTGCTCGCAGGACCTGGACGATGTGCGGGTGTCCGGAAAACCGGCCCAGCGCCTGCTGCTCGCGCAGGAAGCGGGCGCGCTCGTCGCCGGAAACCTCCGACGTCAACACCTTCACCGCTACCTGACGATCGAGCGAACCCTCCACGCACCGGTACACGACACCGAAACCACCCCGGCCGATCTCCTGCGCATCATCGAACCCGGCCGCAGCCAATTCCGCCGCGATACCAAACCGCAGGTCGCGTTGCGTCCCCTCCAGGTCGTCGTGCGACACCGACTGCTCATCCACACCAACGGACGCGCCAAACCCCCACCGCGACACACCACTGTCCAGTCGACCCGCCCCAAAAGACCCCGCCGCAGCCACTCATCCGCGCCACCTCTCGATCTGGGAAAAGCGCCCCGACAATTCGAGGATAGTCTTCCGACGAGCGAGAACCGGCGATTCCGAACAGGCGGCGGAGCGGGGCCCTATTCGTGCGGACTCAGATCGCGAGCACGAGCTTTCCGGTGTTCGCACCCGCGAACAGCATGTTCAAGGTTTCACCGAACCGGGCGACACCACCCTCGACAACGTGCTCTCGCGCCTTGATCTTGCCGTCGGCCAACCATTGCGAGATCTTCGCGACGGCCTCGCCGTAGCGATCGCGGTAGTCGAACACCACGAATCCGGTCATCGAGGCCCGGAAGATCAGCAGCGACATATAGCGCGCGGGGCCGGGAGCCGGTTTGTCGTCGTTGTACGACGAAATCGCACCGCAGATGACCACCCTCGCACCCCGCGCCAGGTTCGCCAGCGCGGCATCGAGAATATCGCCGCCAACATTGTCGAAGAACACGTCGATGCCGTCCGGCGCCAGCTCGCGCAGCCGGTGCAGCACATCCTCGCCGCGATAATCGATCGCGGCGTCGAAGCCGAGTTCCTCGGTCAGCACGCGGCACTTCTCCGCACCGCCCGCAATCCCGATGACCCGCGCGCCGAAGGCTTTCGCGATCTGACCGGCGACCCCACCCACGCCTCCGGCCGCGGCCGAGATCACGACGGTCTCACCGGCCCGTAGTTTGCCGACCTCGAGCAGACCGAAATAGGCAGTCATACCGGGCATTCCGAGGGCGCCGAGCCAGGTCGCCCCCGGTGCGATACCGAGATCGATCCGCTGTACGCCGTTGCCGTCGCTGATCGCGTATTCGGTCACGCCGAAGGTGCCACTGACGGTGTCACCGACCGCGAAGTCGGGATGCGCCGACTCGACGACGGTGGCGATGTCCAGCGAGCGCATGACCTCATCGATGCCGACCGGCGGTAGGTACGACCGGACATCGTTCAGCCACCCGCGCATCGCCGGGTCGATGGATATCAGATCAACCTTCACCAGGATCTGCCCGGCGGAGATGGCGGGAAGTTCCTCGGTCGCCACACGCCAGGTGTCCGCATCGGGCAACCCGGATGGCCGCTTCGCGAGCAGTACCTGCTGGGTCTTCGTCATTGGTTCTCCTTACTGTTGTCATGCCGCGCCGAGCGCCGGGCGGCGAAGATGGTCGTAAGCCGGAATGCTGTCGGCCCAGGGCTGATGGGCCAAAGCGGTCGTTGTCAGTCGAGCTCGGTGAGCACCGTACTGCCGAGCCATTGGCAGGCCCGCAGAGCGACCTCGATATCCAGTCGATGTGGCTCGACCGGGCGACACAGTTCGTCTTCGGCTCGGCGTATCCGATAGAGCACCGAGTTGCGGTGCAGGGCGAGTTGCTGTGCGGTGGCGGTATAACTGCCCCCGGTCCGCAGAAACACGCGCAACGTTTCGCGAAGACGGGCGTGTGATTCATCATCGAGCGCGAGTCGACCGAGGGTATCGGCCACCCATGCCTTTGTCGCGGGAAGATCATCACAGAGCAGGGCAACGGCACCGATCTCACCGAATGTAGCCACGGTCGGTGCGCTATCCGTCGCGGCGAGCATGGCCTTGTGCGCCTGGCTCGCCTGGTGATGGCTGCGTCGGAATCCCTCGATGCCGTTACCGGGCTCCCCCGTGGTAGAGCTCGCAAATCAGGGCGGCGCGGTCGTGGCTCAGCGCCGCGCCGACCTCTGCCACACAGGCGGCGACCTGTGTGGCGAGGTCAGTCGATCCCGGGTACCCCAAATGCGCAATCAGCTATTGGGTCGACAGCACATCGCCGAGTTCCTGCCTGTGCTGTTCGATCCACGCGGCTTCCTCGCCGGGAGCGGGCATGATCAGCCCCGCCTCCATGATGGACGTGGGATCCATCTCGTTGAGTCCGAGCAGCAGACTTCGGGCGTCCTGGCCGGTAATGGCGGTCCATGCCGCCGACAGCCGGGTGAGCAGTTCGGCCCGCGATGCGCGATCCCGACCAGCCCGGATATTTCCGCTGATCACCGATACCGAGTTGGGCTTACCGGCGGTGAAAAACGCCGACGGCTCGTATTCGACGAATACAACGTTGACGAATCCACGGGGCGCGCCGGTGACCGAGGTGTGAATGGCGGTGATTGCTTCGGCCAGGTCGGCACGGTGGTTCGCAGTCAGCGACCCCGTGGGAACCAGAACTTGATACAGCGGCATGTGCTTTCCTTTCGAATTGATCAGCGGCAGTGCGTAATTCCGCGAGGCGGTCAGCGAATGGTCGATCCGCTGTGGTCGGCGTGCAGAGTGATCTCGCGCTTGAGGATCTTTCCGGTCGGCCCCTTCGGCAAGGCGTCGACGATGTGGACGTGGCGTGGGTATTTGTAGGCGGCGACGCGTTCCTTGACGAAGTCGCGCAGTTCGTCGGCACCGATCGATGCGCCGGGCTTGAGGGCGACAGCGGCACCGACCTCCTCACCGAGCTCGGCGTGCGCGACACCGACGACCGCGGCCTCGACGACATCGGGGTGCTCGTAGAGCACCTCCTCGACCTCGCGGGGGTAGACGTTGTAGCCGCCGCGAATGATCATGTCCTTCTTGCGGTCGACGATGAAGTAGTTGCCGTTCGCATCGATCCGGCCCAGATCGCCAGTGTGAAACCAGCCATCGGTGATCGCTTCGGCGGTCTCCTCGGGCTTGTTCCAATAGCCCTTCATGATGTTGTCACCGCGAATGACGATCTCACCGACCGTGCCGTCGGCCACCACGCTGCCTTCGTCGTCGACCACCCGCAGTTCCACACCACGGACCGGGGTACCGATCGAGCCGGGTACGCGGGGTCGATCGGGGTGATTGAAGCAGGCGGCGGGCGAGGTCTCCGATAGCCCGTACCCTTCGAGCACCACGCATCCGAACTGCTTCTCGAATGCATGCAGCACCTCCACTGGCAGCGCGGAGCCACCGCTGACGCAGATCCGCAGCGTGCCGAGGTCGATGTCGGTGGCACCTGGATGGTTCAGCAGCGCCGAGTACATCGTCGGCACCCCCTCGAAGATCGTCACCTGGTCCCGGACCAACAGCTCCAATGCCTTGGCGGGGTCGAAGCGCGGCAGTAGTGTCAGCGTCGCGCCGACCCGCACGGCGGCGTTCAGAGCGCATGTCTGCCCGAACACATGGAACAGTGGTAGCCCGCCGAAGATCACGTCCTCGGCGCTGAGCTCGAGCAGGGTCTGTGTACAGACGTCGACGTTGCTGCCGAGGTTGGCGTGGGTCAGCTCGGCGCCCTTCGGCAAGCCGGTGGTGCCGGAGGTGTACAGGATTACCGCGGTGTCATCGGGGCGGCGATCGATCACCTCCTCTCGCGGCTCGATCGCCATCATTTGGTCGAGGAATTCGGCAGGAACAACCGGTATCGCGGTACTGCCCACCTGCGTGGCACCCGCGGCGGCTTCGACGGCGAAATCCGGCCAGACGAATATCAGCTTGGCGCCGGAATCGCGCAGGTAGTAGGCGACTTCACGTTCCTTGAGCAAGGGGTTCATCGGCACCACGACCGCGCCCACCCGCAGGATGGCGTAGTAGAGAGCGGCGAAATGCGGGACATTCGGGAGCATGATCGCGACCCGATCACCCGGTGCCACAGCGTATTCGGCGAGCAGACCGGCGACGCGTCGACTGAGCGCGTCCAATTGCGCGTAGGAAACGACTGTCTCGTCGAGCCGAATCGCCACATGGTGGGGACGGTTGCGGGCAGAGATCACAAGATTTTCGGCGAGATTCATTTCAGTTGCTTTCGTCGGGTGCCGAAGGTCCGGCTTCGGTACGTCGGCACGTCGCCCCCGGGGGCAAAGTGAACTCCAAGAGATTGTAGAACTTCGTTTAAAACTTTGTTATAGACAATAGCCGATCGTCGGACATTACAAGCTCGATCGCGACTCGCCGATCAACCTGACCTGCTGATATCCCGGCGCCGCCGGCACGGCCCACAAACAATCGCTCGCACGGCAGGCGTGGCAGCAAGCTATCGACGGTGTAGCTGATCAATTCGATTGTGCACCAAGGCTTTCTCCTCCAATCGTGGACAAAATTGCGCACCGCCGCCCCGTGTTACCGCATAGTCGAAGACCAAGCCGGACAGCCAGATCCGCAGGTGCACATCACCTTCGGGTGCGAACCATTTTTGGCGGACATGGCTCTCGCTTCCGCAGGTAACGATGTCAGACGGGTGTGATGTCGGAAATGAGCCATCGGTCGTCGGCCGGAGTCATGGTGACTCGTATGCGGCTGCCGTCCAGGCGCGGTCCCTGATACTTGCTGCTCGTGGTCTCCTGATCGAGGAACACCAGCACCGTGACTTTGTCGACGGCTGCGGTGACGACCGAGGATTCGACGACCTTCGCAGTGGTGATGATCGAATCGCGATGTGCCGCAGGGATGATCACGCTCGAGCTCAGCTTGGCGAAATCGTCGCGGAAGGTTCCGGTCAGATTGTCGGTGACCTTGGGGAATTCGTTATCGATAGTGTTGAAGTCGTAGGACAGCACGGCGGGAATTCGCGATTGCGCCGAATTCCGGGCCGCCCGTGCGGCGGTCGCTGTCGCGCTGTGGTCCGAGGCGCTGCGTCCGAACAGGACCGTCGTGGTGATCGCCGTACCCAGCGTGAGCGCGAGCACAACGAGTGTGACGATGGTGGCCCGCCTGCCGATCGCGGACAAACGCTGGAACCATTGGCGTGGAAGGAGTTTCATGCGACGAACTCCACGTTCGAGACGAGCCAACGCCCGTCGGAGTGGTCGAGGGTCATCTTCATGCGGTAGACCCGCTGCTGCCCCTCGGGGGCTTCGGTGTTCTTGACCGTGGAAGTGACCGCGGTCAGCACGGTGGCGTGCGCATCGTCGACTGCGGCGATCCCGGCTTCCTTGACCTCGCCGGTGGATTCGACCTTGCCGTTCTGCAGTACCGCGACGAAGTTGCCGGAGATCTTGTCCCACTGGTCACGGAAGGATCCGGTCGAATCGGCGGCGATCGCGTCGAGATTCTGTTTGGCCGAATCATGACTGAGTGTGACCAACTGCACGGCGATACGGCGCGCGGTGTCGAGCACGGCACGATCGCGGCTGTCGTCCTGGTGGTTGTGGTGGACAGTAAGCCAGAGCTGCGAACTCACCGCGACGAACGTCACCACTGCTGCGGTGGCAATCGTGATCGCCCAGACCCGCCACGGTGAACCTGGGCGGCGCGGCGCGTCCACCGACTCGGAAGCAGTGGCGGACTCGGATATGGCCTCGTCGGCGTCTATTTGATCAGTAGCGATTGCCATCCCTGGTACTCCTTTGCTTGGGCGGCCGATTGGGCCAGCTGCCCGACGACATAGGTGAGACCGTCCGGGCCCCGGAAGGACCCGTCGCGCTGCGCGTACGGTGCGGTCATGGCTGCGGGTGCGACCGGGGCGGACACCGCGGGGTCGGTGGTGGGTGCGCGTCCGGTCGGCGCGGCCGGGTCGGGCTCCGGAGCCTGCGCGGCGGCCGCTGGATCGGGATCACCGGGGTGTGCGAGCATGTCCGGCCAGGTCGAGGGCAGTCCGCCCGGGCAGTTCGCGAGGTCGACGGTGCGGACCGAGGGATCGGTGGCGCAGGGGATATTGCGGGCGCCGCGGACGACTTTCGGGTTGTCCGGGGCGACCCGGCAGTAGTTGCCCGTCGACGAAACCGGAGCGGGACCCGTATCGGATGGGTCGCGGCGCTGGGTGCTCTGATATCCCTCCGTGCAGGGTGGCGGGTTCTCGGTATTGCCGAATTTGACATCAAGCGGCAGCTGCGGCCCCCTGGTGTCAGCGGTGGTCTGCAGGCGCGCGGCGGCATCGGTGTAATTCAAGCCGGTCGCCAGCGCCGGATACACGACCAGGATCTGGCGCAGTCCCGCTACATTGACCCGCAGCACCTGTCCCACGCTCTGCAGATCGGCCAGCAATACCGGCAGCGGCGTCGTCAGGTCGGCGAGTGTGCCGGAAATGGTGTCGGCGGTGGCGGGGCCCTGATCCAGCACATCGCGCAGTTGCGCGTCGTTCAGGGCGAGCTGTGTGGTGAACGACGCCAGATCGTTTGTCGCGGAATGAATTTCGGTCCGGACCGAAATTCCGGCGCGCAGTAGCGGTTCGGCATCGTCGAGCAGGGTGAGGGTGGGCCCGATATCGGCTTGGGCAAGGTCGAGCAGCTTCGCCGAGGATTCGATGAGGGTAGCCAGGGCGGGCCCGGCGCCGTTGACGGTGTTGAAGGTCTCGTCGATCGCGGTTCGCAGCGAGTCGGTGGACACGCTCTTCAGCAGGGTCTGCGTTTTGTCCAGCACGTCGGCGGTCGGAATCGGCACGGTCGTCTTCGACAGTGGGATCGAGCTGCCGTCGCGCAGATACGGCGCGGTGTCATCGGAAGGGATCAGGTCCACGTACTGTTCGCCGATGGCGGACATGCTCTTGACCGCGGCCGTGGCCGAGGCCGGGACGTTGTGGTCGTCGCGCAACTGCATGTGGACTCGGACGGTCTCGGCGTTGAGGTCGATGCCGGTGACGCGACCGATCTCCACGCCGCGGTAGGTGACCGACGCGGCTTCGTACAGGCCACCCGAATCGGTGAAATCGGCTGTGACCGTGTAGGTTCCAAGCCCGGTGAGGCGCTGGATGCCGATGTAGTGGACCACGCCGTAGACCAGGCTCACCACGGCCAGGATCGCGAAGACGATGAGCTGACCTTTGACCAGACGGGTTTTCATCGGGGTCCCCCGTTCGGATCGGCGGGCAGGTCGCCCGGCCCGGGTTGCGTCGGTGCGATGAGCGGGTTCACGGCGCGGTTGGACATCGGGACCAGTCGGTTGAACGGGATGCTGCCGATGACCTTGTTCTGGATGCCTTCGACGGTGAGGTCGAGGGTGAGGAACAAGTTGATGTAGTCGCCCTTGATGGCTTTGTCGGCGACGGTGACTGGGAACGGGAAGCTCAGGGCAACGAGCAGTGACCCGGCGAGATCGGAACCCGCTGCCGCGAGTTGAGTGAGCGTGGGCTGCAGGTTGTGCAGGTCGGCGGTGAGGTCATCGCGACTGCTGTGCAGTACCTGCGCGGCTTGCGCACCGAAAGCGCCGACGCGGTCGAGCATGGTTGTCAATTGGGTCTTCTGCTCGTCGAGCACCGCCAGGGCGGGCTGAATCTGTTCGATCCCCGCACCGAGCGTGTCCTTCTGCGCGGCAAGCTCTTTCGAGAACGCGTCGAGACTGTCGATGGCACGCACGATGTTGTCGCGTTGGGTGTCGAGGCCGTCGACGAAGGTGACCAGTCGGGCGAAGGATCGATTGATCGCGTCCTCACGGCCGCCGAACGCGTCGTTCAGTTCGGTCATGATGGTCCGGATCTGTTCCAGCCCACTGCCGTTGAGAACCAACGACAACGCGGCGAGCACATCCTCGGTCGCGGGATACTCCGTTGTAGCCGAGAGCGGGATCACGTCGCCGTCACGCAGCGGACGGTCCGACTTACCGCGGTTGGGGCTGCTCAGTTCCAGGTATTGCACGCCGAGCACGCTGGTCTGTGCGAGTCGGGCGGTGCTGTTCACGGGCAGCCGGACGTTGTTGTCGATTTCGAGGGTGATGTCCGCGATGTAATCGCGGACGGTGATCGCGGTGATCGAACCGACTGTCACGTTGTCGGCCTTGACCAGCGAATTGGCGATCAGGTTCTGAGTGTCACGCAACTGCACCCGCACCGTGTAGGAGCCGTGGTGAATCGTGTTGCCGGGCAATGGGATCGAATTGGCTCCGTCGAATCGGCAACCGGCGCTGAGCAAAACGCCCAATAGCAGCACGCAACCGGCCTGGCGTCGTATCGATGGTGTCATCGTCGGGCTCCGGGAATGAGAAGGTCGGTCAGTCCGGGGATCGCCGGTAACCCGGGTAGATCCACGGCGGCCTGCGGCGCCGCGCCCGCGCCCATCGCTGCGCGCGCTGCGGCAGCGAACAGGTCGCCGAATTGTGTACTGGCGCGTGAACATTCGGCTTGCGGCGCGTCCACGGTGGTGAGCAGCGCACAGATCAGCGACATCGGATCAGGTAGATCCGGGATGATCAGATTCGCGGTCACCGACTTCGAGGACGGATCGATGATGTTGTAGAGATCGTCCAGCGCGGTCGGCGCGGTATGCAGAATCTGCGCGAGGTCGTCCTCCCGCTCCACCAGCAGCGAGGTGATCCGAATCAGCGACGTGACATCGGATTTCAGCGCGTCACGGTTGTCGGCGACCAGGCTGCGGATCTCGGGCAGCATCGCCTGGACCGCCTGGAGCGCCGCATCGAGCTGAGTCCGGTTGTCGTTCAACAGATTCGACACACCGGCCAGTTGGCCGACGAAGTTCCGGACCTGAGTGTCATTGGCGGCGAGCGCGGAAATCACCGTCTGCAGATTCCGCACGGTGGCGAACAGATCGGGTCCGCCCTCGGCCAGAGTCTGCATCGCCTTGGACAGGTCGACCAGTGTGTCGTTGAGCGTTTTACCGTTACCCCCGAGCGCTTTCGCAGTGGCGTCGGTGAATCGGGCCAAGGTCCCGGTCGGGTCGCCGGGTTTGGGCGCGAGCTGGGTGGCGAGGTCGGTGACCTGTTGTTTGATCTGGTCGTACTCGACTGGGACAGCGGTGCGCGCGAGCGGAATGATCGCGCCATCGCGCAATTCCGGCTCGGACCCCTTTTTCGGGATGAGCTGGATGTAGCGGCCCGACACCAGCGTGGGGGCCACGATCACGGCGTGGGTGTCGGCGCTCACCGGATGCGACGAATCGAAATGCATGGTGACGCGGACGCGATCGCCTATCGGCGTGACGTCGTCGACGTCGCCGATGGGGACTCCGCGCAGTGTGACGCGGTCGCCGCGATACAGACCGACCGAATTGGTGAAATAGGCGGTGACCCGAACGGTCGCGTCTCGCGTCATCCACCAGACCGCACCGGTGGCGATGATCGCGGCGACGACCAGGACGACGAGAATTCGTCCGGGTACCGGGATGCGGGACCGGCCCGCGCGTGGCGACGCCATCAGCGTCCTCCTCCGGGGCTGCCGGGCTGCTGCCCGTTGAGGTTGGCCGGGGCGATGTTGTGCAGCAGCACACCGAAGAACGGCCCACTGCCCACGACCTCACCGAGTTGGGTCACGAACGGCTTCAAGCCGGTGATCGCGGCGTTGATGTTGTCGTAGTTGGTGTTGAGCAGGCCCACGACCCGGTCGAGTTCGGCCAGCATCGGCGCGAGTGTCTGCTTGTTGTCCTGGGCCAATCCGTGCAGTTCGGCACTGACGGCCCGAACATTGACCAGCAGCGTGCGAATCGTGGCGGCCCGGTCGTTGAGTGCGGCGAACAGCGAACCACCGTCGGTCAGCAGCGCGGTCAGATTCTGATTACGTTGCGCGAGAATGCCGGTCACCGATTGGGTGCGATCGAGCAGATCCCGCACGGCACCGTCACGGGAGGCGATGGTCTCCGACAGTCGCGACACACCGTCGAGCGAAGGGCGCAGATTCTCGGTCAGCGAAGTCAGTACCTTCGACACACTGTCGACCGCGTCGGTCAGTTGCTTTTTGTCGGTGCCGGCCAAGCGGGTCGTCAGTTGGTTCAGCGATTCGGTGATGTCGAAGCCGGAGGTGGTGTGGTCCAATGGAATTCGGTCACCGATGGCGCCGTCACCGTCAGGCCGCAGCTCGACATATCGACGCCCGAGAGCCGTTTCGACCTTGATCGCCGCGGTGGTGCGCATGCCGAGATGTTGTCCATGGGTGTCGACCCGCAGAGCGATGTCGACGTGATCGCCGCTGAGGGCGATGCTGTCGACCTTGCCCACCTCGATGCCCGAAATCTGCACGGCGTCACCGGTGTTCAGTCCGCTCGCGTCGGCGAATTCGGCCACCACCGTCTTGTGCCCCGGCCATCCGGGGATGCGCTCGTAATTGAACACACCAACGAGCAGGGCGACGACGATGCCGATGCCCACCAGCCCCACGCGCAGGGGGTCACGTTCGGAGAACGACTTCATGGCGACATCACCTGCACCTTTCGGCGGGCGCGGTGAACATCGGTGTGTCCTGATAGCCGGCGCCGCCGATCGCCGGATACCGGATGGCGAGACCGCAGACGAAGAAGTTGGCGAAACTTCCGTAACTACTGGCGCGCCCGGCCAGGTTGTAAGTGGTCGGCAGCTTCGCAAGCAGCAACAAGATGGTGTCGGAATCGGTGTTGAGGTTGCGCGCCAAGCGCTGCAACTCGACGATGTCGGCGCCGACGGCGGGCCGGTTGTCCTGTAGGAGCTGTGCGACCTCGGCGGTGCCCGCGTCGATGCGCTCCAGACCGGTGGTCAGTGTGGTCCGGTCCGCATCGAGACCGCTGACGATCTGCTGCAGGTCGACCACCAACTGGTCGAATTGCGTGCCGCGCTACTGGATTACGCCGAGGGCGGCGGCGAGGCTGTCGATCGTCTCACCGATGACCTGGTCACGATCGGCCAACGTGTTGCCGAGCTCACCGATCTGCTCCACCAGGGTGGCGATGTTCTGTTCCTGGCCGTTGAGAACCGCGATCAACGATGCCGACAGCCTGTTCGTCTGGTCCGGATCCAAGCCCTGCAGCAGCGGCTTGAATCCATTGACCAAGCTGTCGATATCGAGTGCCGGTGCGGTTTGGGTGACCGGAATCGGATCGTCCTCGGAGCGCAATCCGGAGTGGTCGGGTTCGACGGCCACCTCGAGATACCGGTCGCCGACCAGATTCTTGTATCGGACCGCGGCGGTGGAACTGGCCAGCACATCGATATCACGGTCGACGGTGAAGACGACCTCGACGAGGTGGTCGTGTGCGAAATCCACCGACTTCACCTTGCCCACCGGGACACCGGCGATCTTCACGTCATTCCCGGACTTCATCCCCGAGACCGACGTGAACAGCGCACGGTAGGTGCGGGTCGGCACGAAACGCAACTCGCCGACGAGCACGACCAGCATGGCCGAAATGATCGAGGTGATCACCAGGAAGATCACCAACTTGATACCGGCGTGGCGGGCGATCATCGGGTCAGCCCGTAGATCAGTGCCGCGAACGGGTTGCCCAGCAAATCCTCCGGGCCACGAATCGGGCCGTAAACCGTTGTGCCGGTGTTGAAGTCGGTGTGACCGGGGGCGGGGCCGTCCGGCGTGTACGGGTATCCATGGCAGGAGGGTGCGTTATCGGCACCGTTCACGGGCAGATCCTTGTCGTAGCGGTAGGGCGCGTCGCCCATCAGCAGGGTGCTCAGGATGTTCAGGCCCGGCCGTCCGCCGCCGAGCGCACGTTCGAGGATCTTGCGGTCCTTGTTCAGAGCCGAGAACAGACACGGGAACGACGGCGACTGCTCGGCGAGCACCCGAACGCTCGGTTCCAATGCTTCGGCAGCGCCGATCAGCGGTGTGGCCGAAGCATCCGTGAATGCCCTACCGGTATTGCCGAATTCGGTGAACGACAGCAGGAAGGCACTCAGGCTCGCCTGTTTCTCGACAATGGTGTCGCCGGTGGTCGACAGGTTTTGCAGTGTGGTCATGAAATCCGGTGTCGCGCCAGCCAGGGTGTCGAGATTGTCGGCGAGCAGCGGGACGTCGCGGCGCAATGTCGGAATGGCCTCGTTGAACTGCCCGAGGTAGCGATCCGTGGACACCATGAGGTCGCCGAATCGCGTGCCGTGCCCGCCCAGAGCGGTCCCGAGGGCGGTAAGAGTCGCGTTGACCTTTTGCGGCTCAACCATTTTCAGGACGGCCAGCAACGCCTCGAATACGTCGTTCACCTCGACGGGCGCCTTCGAACCGTCGATCACCGACCCGGCGGTCAATGTCGTCGCCGACGGTTGCTCCGGCCAGACCAGCGTGACGAACTTGCGTCCGAACAGCGTGGTCGGTGCTATATCGGCACCGACGTTGTCCGGAATCCGGTGCGCCTGACCAGGATTCAGGTCCAAGGTCAGCTTCGCACGGTCGTTGTCGAAATCGACGGCGCTCACCCGCCCGACGACCACACCGTGCACCTTGACATCGGATCCGGGCCCCATCAGCAGCCCCGCCCGATCCGCGACCAGGTAGACGCGGGTGCTCGCGACGAATTCGCCGCTGCAGGAAGCGATGGCACCTGTCCAGGCGAGGACGAACGCGACCAGAGCGCTGATGCCCAGCAGCAAGGCGCGGCGGCGGGAGACTTCGACCTTCATCCGGACACCCGCACGGTCGAGTGGACACCGCCGTAGACCGCGACGCCGATGATCAGGTCGACGATCATGATCGCGATCAGCGAGGTGCGCACCGCTCGGCCGACCGCCACCCCGACACCGGCGGGACCACCGGCGGCGTGGTAGCCGTGGTAGCAGTGCACCGACATGATGATCACCGAGAACACAATGACTTTCACCAGCGACCACAGCACATCGCTCGGCACGAGGAAGACGTTGAAGTAGTGCTCATAGGTGCCCGGCGACTGCCCGGACAGGACGATGCTCACGAATTGAGTCGAGGCATAGCCCATGAACAGCGCGATACCGTACAGCGGCATGATCGCGATCAGCCCGGCCAGGATGCGGGTCGTCACCAGATATGGGACGGAGGGAATCGACATAACCTCCAAGGCGTCGATCTCTTCGCTCACCCGCATCGCACCGAGTTGCGCGGTGAATCCGGCGCCGACCGTCGCGGTCAGCGCGACCCCGGCGACCACCGGAATGGCCTCGCGCGTATTGAAGAAAGCGGAGATGAATCCCGACATCGCCTCGACCCCGACCCGCCCGAGGGAGTTGCTGCCCTGCTGGCCGACCTCGTAACCGGCTGCGGCGGTGAGGAATCCGACGATGACGACGGTTCCGCCGATCACCGCCAGGGCACCGGTCCCGAGGCTCACCTCGGCGATGAGGCGGACTACCTCGCCGCGGTAGCGGCGCAGGGTGCGCGGAATCCAGCCGATTCCGTGCAGATGAAACGACAGTTGGTGGCCGAGGCCGCCGACGGCGTCGACGGGGCGGGCCGCGGTCGTGGTGAGGCGACGTCCCCATGCCTTCTGCCGGATCAGCTCGATGGCCCCCGGTTCTTTGCTGGTGGTGGTCAATATCGATCCGTTCATTGCAGCCACAGCGTGGTGATGAGCGAGTTGGCCAGGAACAGCAAGACGAAGCTGAAAACGACGGTCTGATTGACGGCGTCACCGACGCCCTTCGGCCCACCCTTGGCATGCAGACCCAGATGGCAGGCGACCAGCGCGGCCAACAGCCCGAATATCCCGGCCTTGAGCTCACTGACCAGTAGATCCGGTATCCCGGTGAGCAGTGGAATCGCGGTGATGAACTGTCCCGGAGTCGCGCCTTGCAGATAGACCGCGTAGAGGTAGCCGCCGGTCAAACCTACCGCCGTGACCAGGCCATTGAGAAATAGTGCGACCGTCGTGGAGGCGAGTATCCGCGGCACGACCAGCCGTTGAATCGGGTCGATGCCCAGCACCCGCATCGCGTCGATCTCCTCGCGGATCGTGCGGGCACCGAGGTCCGCACAGATCGCCGTCGCACCGGCGCCTGCGACCACCAAAACCGTTGCGACCGGACCGATCTCGCGGATCACCGCGATACCGGCACCGGCGCCGGACAGGTCGATGGCACCGATCTCGTTGAGCAGCACGTTGATCTGGAAGATCACCATGACGCAGAACGGGATCGCGATCAGCAAGGTCGGCACGATCGACACGCTGGCGATGAACCAGGCCTGGTGCACGAACTCCCGAAATTGGAACGGGCGTCGCGGCAGCATCCGAGCGGTATCCAGCACGGTCGCGAAGAACTCCCCCACCGCACGCGGGGCGACCGCCGTCGCGGACACCATCGCGTCCCATCGCCCGCGCGAGGAAATCTCGCTGCCGGTGTCCACTATCGTCGAACCTTCCGATTATTCGAAAATCACTGACCGGGATGACCGGCGCTCACGCCGGGCTGAAGTTGCTCGCCATATCGGCGGCCGCGAACTCGCTGACGGCTCGGTCGGCGGCAGTCGAGGCCTCCAGCCGTTCGATGATCGATGCCAGCTCGCCCGCCGGAAGCGCGCAGGTCAGCTCATCCTCGGGAAGGTTGGTTCGGGTCCGGCTGACCGCGCAGCCGGGGCTCACCGCAACCTGCCCGGCCTGGGCGAGTGGGACGATCACACACTGCGGCTTGCGGGCCAAGGTGAGATCCGGGACCGCCCCGAGCAGGGTCATCAACGCGGTCGGCGACAGCTTGATCAGGACCACGTCCGGGTTTTCCGCCTCGGCCAGCGGTTGATAGGTGATCGAGGACGGACGGAACGGCAACGCCGCGGCGGCCATCAGGTCGGCCTCGCCGACCCAGCCGCTGCCCACCAGTTCTGCGGTATCAGCGCCCGCGGCGGCCTGTTCGAGCGGGATCAGCCCATGGGTGTAGCTGCCGACGCTGCAGTGGGCGTGATCGGCGGCGACAGTATCGAGACGTTGCTGCTGCGCCGGTGTCCAGAAACAGCATCCGGCCGGTTGCGCCGGGACCGGACCGGGTGCATCCGTAGTCGCGTCGAAACTCACCGCGACAGGTGTTTCGGTGAGGCCGAGAAGCTCGGACAATCGGCGGGCCGATACGGCGTAGGTGGTCATGATTCGGGCCTTTCGGGAAGGGTTTGTCATGCGTAGGTGAGGCGAATCCGGTGGGTATCGATGTCGAGGTCGATGGCCACCGCACCGGGTTGTGATCGGCGCCAGGTGTCGCTGGGGCGATCGTCGACCTCGAGCGAGACCGCCGCGTCGTGCGGCAGGTTGTCGACGGTGAATGAAGTCGGCGCTCCCCGTCGCGACGGGGTCGCGGCGAAGGTGTCGATCTCGAGCACGCGGCGCCGAATGTCGTTGTGGGTGCGTCGGATACCGATGAGCGGGTAGTCCAGGCCGGAGACCGTCGGCTCGTCGTACATGGTGGTGTTCGGGGAGTTGAAAACCCGCGACCAGGCGCCGGGTTCCGCGCATTCGATCATCATCATGGTGGCGTTGATCTGGCCCCGCGGCCATTGCTCGCCCAAGCCGCACCAGAACGCGAAGCGGCTGTCGTCCTCGCCGAAATACCGTGGCTCGAACTGACTTTCGGACGCCGCACGCAAGCGTTCCCAGGTGGTGGTGTCACCGATTTCGCGGGCCATCCACAGACCGATGGACAGCATCTGCGGGTCATCAGCCAACTGGACGACCGGCACCTTGGGGTTGTTCCAGCCCAGCTGGCGCATCGCCGATTCGTACAGCTCGATCCCGAGTTCGGGATCCTGCGGATAGATGTAGTGCACGAGAGTGAGCGCGCTGTAGCCGTTCACCGGCCCGGGGAACGTCATCGTCGCGTTCTCTATCGGGTCGTAGAAAAACGCCACCCAATCGATGCGACCTTGCCGGTCACGTCCCATGTAGTGCTTCTTAGCGAACTCGATCCAATCCAGGAACGGTTCGTTGAGCGAAGTGCGCAACACCGAGTCGTACATTTTGAGGCCCAGACCAGCCGCAGTCACACAGAACGGCCAGATCTTGGTGTTCTCGCAGTGCGGTCCTTGGGGTCGCGCCGCCATCTGATCGGAGATGAACTTCGCCATCCGCTGGTGTGTCCAGGTGAATCTGCGGTTCTGGTATCCGGAAACCTCGAACGGAGTGGCGTGTGTCGGCTGGCCCGATACGTAGTGGCGCATGCCGAGTAGCAGATTGAGCCACCCACGATAGAAGAGGTTTCCGTCGCAGCCGACCGGGTCGGGCTGCAGTCCCCATGGCTCGACGCCATTGCCGGTCCAGCCAGGCAGGGCATACCGGCCACGCAGGTGCTCGGGTACGACCATCAACCATTCAGGGGGATACTTGTCGACATTCGGATCGGGCCCGATGAGGGTGTTCCAGTCGATACCGCCCCAGAAGGTGACGTAGCGACGCGCCAGCTCGTCGAGGATGCGGGTATAGCCCTCGCGCCAAGCCGGGGTCGCTTCCACCATCATGGGCAGCACGTAGCCCATCTCGGCGAGGTCGAAGCGCGGGAACGCGCACATCGGCGGCTCGCTGTAGCGATCCCACCACGGATGTGGCTCACCCTGATCGGACCAGTCGTCGTCGGTCGTGGCCTTGTCCCACATGAACCTCAGCCAGCCCAGCGAACGGTCGTTGAGTCCCGCCGCGGCGGTTGTCGTCGTCATCGCATGGGTTGCGGGTGTCGTGGTCATCGGCGTTGATGCCAGCTGTGTCATCTCATGGCTCCGGCATAGGTTCGTCGGTGGTGGCGCGGACCATCCACAACGTGGACCTGGCTTTCCAGGCGGCCTTCCACTCGGGATCCAGGCGCACGACCGCAGGCTCGATGAGGATGGTCTCGTCCCCGCTCGCAGCGGGGTTGTGGGCGATGTACGCATCGGGGATCCGGTGGCGGGGTCCACTCACCCGCCCGATCTTGATGAACTTCCTGGTCAGGCCGAAGAACCACAGCAGTACGAAGGCACTGCCGTGAATCTCGACGGTGCCCTGGTGATTTGCTTCGACCAGCTTGTCGACCGCCCTCGGGGAACTGAGAATGCGCAGCGCTTGCCGACTCGAGCCGATGTGCACCGCGCAGTCCGCCGCGGCGGCATGGCCGGAACGTGATGTCGCCCGGCGCAATTGCGTGTCGAAGATCCAGTGCCGGGCGACCCGGTCACCAGCGGACATCTCGAAGGTCAGCGAGCGGGTTATCTGCGACCGCACAGACGGCATGAACCGGGATCCCCGGGCGATGCACTGCCCGAGAAACCACAGCAGCAGGCGCATGGCCGCGTTCGACATCGGTTACCGCACCGTCCCTATGACCGCCGCGGGCTGCAAGTGGCGGACCAAGAACGCGGTTTGATCGGTCACCAACTGCTCGAATGCCTCCCCGAGGTAAAAATCGAAATGTCCTGCGTCATACAGCCGAACATCGCCGCGCGGTGCCTGGCGGGCGTAGCGTTCGGTCTGCTTGGGCGGGGCGACCGAATCGGTTGTGCTGATGCAGATCAGGACCGGCGCGACGATGCGCTTGGCCGATCGACCGGGCCGATACCGGATCAGGCTCGTGACACTGCGGGCCGCGGCACGGTTGACCCACTGGAAGCCGGGAGGCAGCAGCGCGTGCATCCCGGGCAGCGCATCGGGTGCGTTCATGAGGGCCATCTCGCCCGGTGCCGCGGCGACCGGAACGCAGATCGGCTCCTCATCCCGCGCCGCCGCCACCAGGTCGCGGGCCACAACGCGCAACAGCGCCAGCGTCTCCCCCAGCCCCAGACCGGCCGCCGATGCGAGTCCGTCGGTGAATGGGCACTGGGCGACCGCGGCACGAAGTTCCGGATGCCGGGCGGCGACCGAAATGGCATGTCCGCCACCGAGGGAACTCCCCCATACCGCGACCCGAGCACGATCGACTTCCGGCAAGCTGACCGCGTACTCGAGCGCGGCGTCCCAGTCGGCGAGCTGCTTGCTCATCGACAACACCTGGCGTGGTGCGCCGCCGCTGTCACCGAGATGGCGGTAGGTGAAGACCAACACCGCCAGCCCGGCCGCGGCGAATCGCTCGGCGTAGGGCGCCAGCCCCATCTCCCGAGTGGCACCCAAACCGTGCCCCATCACAACCACGGGCACCGGCTTATCGACGGCAATATCGGGCAGGTACAACCAAGCCGAGCAGAAGGAGTCGCCGGAGGGAAAATCCACGGTTCGGCGGCCGAATGCGTGAGGTGCTTTGCGAGACATTTCTTTCACTTCCTGGATGTGGTGCCGAGCGCGGCACTGCCGTGCCGCAGCGCCTCGTCATAGCCGCCGGGCCGATACAGCGGCAGCTCACCGCTCTCGGCGGTCTCACGCAGGTAGCGCAGCATGATCTCCTGTGCCTGCCGCTGCGGCAGCGATGCCAGGAATTCGGTGCGCTCGAGGTGTAGGCCCTCGGCCATCGACAGCGATCCCCCCACATTCACCGACCGCTTGATGGCGGCGATCGCCTCGGTCGGCCGTGCCGCGAGATGCATGCCGCGTTCGATCGCGCGACCCATGAGCCGATCGGCGGGGACGATCTCATCGATCGCCCCGATCGCCAGTGCTTCCTCGGCCGGGAAGGGCTTGCCTTCCAAGATCGCGACCAGCGCGCGGTGTGATCCGATGAGTCGAGGCAGGCGCTGGGTGCCGCCGGCGCCGGGCGCGAAGCCGAGCAGCACCTCAGGATGCCCGATGAAATAGTCGCCTTCGGCCATCAATCGCAGGTCACAGGCCCACGAGATCTCCGCGCCCACACCGAGCACCGACCCGTTGAGCGCCGCGACGAAGATCGTGGAGCTCGTGCTCATCCGCAGCAATGTCTCGTGCATGAGGTCGAGCTGGACCGCGCCGGTCAGCGGCGTCTTCCGGGCAATCCATCGCGTGAACTTGTTCCGGCCGAATTGATGGGCGATCCGCGCGACCACATTGGTGATACCGCGGCCGACCGGGGGTATGACCGAACCGTCTTCCTGCAACCATCGCAGATCGGCGTGGCTGATGAATCGCCCGGGGTGCGACCCGGTGAACACCACCACGCGAACGTCGGGATCGCGGTCGGCGCGCTCGACGAGATCGAACAGTTCGGGAGCATCCTCGCGGCCGAACAGGCCCAACTCATTGCCGGCGAAACGCGCGACGATCACCCCACCGTCGAGTTTCTCGGTCTGGATGCGTTGCACCCCGGGACGTGGCTGCGACATGGCGCCGACCCCTCCTTACCTATCCGGATGTGGGGAAACCGCACCGAAGACAGGTGCGAGAACGAAGTTTGGAACTTCGTTATGAACTTCGTTATGGGAGAATAGTGCACTAGGTCACATTGAGCAAGACTCGTGATCGCCGACTCATTCTTCGTCGTTCTTCGCCGAGTCGAACTGGGCGGATGCCCGGTAGCCTCGTTTCACCAACCCAAAGCTGTCCGAACCTGGAGGTGAGCGGCTCCGATGCCGAAGCCAAGCAAAGAAGCCGCCACTCGATTGACCGCCGATCAGATCGCCGAACGGCTGGTCGAGGCGGCCACGCGACTGCTCGCCGAGAAGGGGCCTTCGCAGATCAAGGCACGGTCGGTGGCCGAGGCCGCGCAGGTATCGACAATGGCGGTGTACTACCACCTCGGCGGAGTGCCCGAACTACTCCAAGCCGTCGTCGATAAAGGATTCCGGGATCTCGGCCGGGCTCTCGTCGCCGCGCCGCCGAGCGATGATCCGGTCGCGGACCTCTTCACGATGGCGCTGGCCTATCGCGGTTTCGCACAGGACAATCCACACCTGTACGACTTGATGTTCGGACTCTCGACCCGCGGAAGCTATCGACCACCAAAAGCCTCGAACTCCCGCGCAAGCGGACGATCCGACGAATTCCAGGCCGCCTACGCACATCTGGTCCAGGCATGCGCCCGGCTCGCGCACAGCGGCCGCCTGCGTGGCAACGCGGATCCCGACGTCATCGCCACCCAACTCTGGAGCTGCGTGCACGGATTCATCACGCTGGAATTGGGCGATTACTTCACCCAATTCTCGGACCCAGCGCGCCAGGTCTTGCAACCGATGACAGTGAATCTGCTGGTCGGTTTCGGCGACAGCGCCGAGTCGGCGAATGCCTCCGAAACCGCGGCAGCCCGCTCGATGAGCACCGACCCCGCGTAGGCGCGCACGACCACAACCCGGCACAACATCGAAAGACGCCGCTCGATCACCGCTGCTCGCTCTTGCCTTCTGACTATAACGAAGTTATCCTCGGCTGATGCAACGAAGCTTGGCAGGTCGACGACTGGTAGTTACCGGAGCCGCACGCGGCATCGGGGAAAAGGTGGCACGCCTTGCCGCCGCCCGCGGCGCACGCGTGGCCTTGATCGGACTCGAGCCCGACAAATTGCGCGCACTGGCCGCCGACCTGGGGCCCACCGCCTGCTGGCGGGAGGCCGACGTGCGCGACGGCACCGCACTGCGGTCGGCGATCGATGACTGCGCCGAAATCATGGGCGGCATCGACTTCCTTGTCGCCAACGCTGGGGTGGCGGCCTACGGAACCGTGCGGCAGATGGATGAGGCATCGTTCGATCGCGTACTGGACATCAACCTGAACGGCGTCTTTCGAACCCTCAAGCACACAACGCCGCATCTAGAGCGCACCCGAGGTCACGTGCTGGTCATCGCGTCCGCGCTGTCGTTCATGCCCCTGGCCGGATTGGCCTCCTACGGTGCGAGCAAGGCCGGAGTCGAAATGCTCACCCTGGCCTACCGCCAAGAGGTGGCGCACCTCGGTGTCACGGTCGGCGTGGTCCACCCCTCATGGATCGACACAGACCTTGTCCGAGGCGCCGACGCGGACCTGCCCTCGTTCCAGGGCATACGCGAAAAGCTGCCCTATCCGGGCAATGTCACCACGAGCGTCGACGAGGCGGCCGGTGCGATCGTCGACGGACTGGCGCGCCGTCGTGCCCGCGTGTACGTACCGCGCGCGGTCGGCGTGGCCAACTGGGCGAAGGGTGCCGTGAACTCACCGCTGACCTGGCGTTGGGCCAGGCGCTTCGCCGCTCAACTGGTTCCGACCCTGGAGCGTGAGGTCGAGGCACTGGGGCGACATGACCAGCTCACGCCGGGCATCGACAACAAGCCCATTGCCGAGGTCCGACACACCAAATGACGGCATACCCGGCCGATGCGTCGGTTCGGCGACGACACCATCCGGCACGACTCCCGTGACCATCAGGAGGCAGACATGAACGACACGATGCAGGCCATCAGCCAGAACGAGCTCGGCGGACCCGACGTGCTCCAGCGCGTCACCCTGCCGATCCCGGCGCCTGGCATCGGCGAGGTCGTCGTCCGAGTACACGCCGCCGGCGTCAACCCGGTCGACGCGTTGGCTCGTCAGAGTGGCCTGTTCGTCAACGAGCTGCCGTTCGTGCTCGGCTGGGATATCTCGGGCCACGTGGTGGCCGTGGGCCCGGGTGTGACCGTGCATCAGCCCGGCGACGAGGTGTTCGGCATGCTGCCATTCCCGCACGGCCACGGCGCCTACGCCGAGTACGCCGTCGCTCCGGCCCGCGTGCTCGTTCCGAAACCGCAGCGTCTCGATCACATCCAAGCCGCCGCCCTCCCCTTGGCCGGTCTCACCGCTTGGCAGGCCCTCGTTGATACGGCTCGCATCGACCAAGACAGTCGCGTATTGATCAACGGTGCGGCCGGCGGTGTCGGACATCTCGCAGTGCAGATCGCGAAAACCCGTGGCGCACATGTCATCGCATTGGCTTCGGCACAGAACGCCGACTTCGT
This sequence comes from Nocardia sp. NPDC102475, assembly GCF_055584605.1. Classification (NCBI taxonomy): domain Bacteria; kingdom Bacillati; phylum Actinomycetota; class Actinomycetes; order Mycobacteriales; family Nocardiaceae; genus Nocardia; species Nocardia sp. NPDC102475. Next base: position 41,560 of record NZ_JBVJLS010000031.1, read on the forward strand.
CGCCGCAGTGGGCGCCGACGAGGTGATCGACTACACCACGACCGATTTCACCCAAGCCGTCAAGGAAGTCGACGCCGTCCTCGAGGTCATCGGCGGCGACTACCCCGCCAAGGCCTTGGAAGTTCTCAAACCCGGCGGCATCCTGGTTTCGACTTTGCCTCCCACGGTCGCTGCGCGGGAAAAGGATGCGGTCGCGCGCGGCATCCGGGTGGCCGGGCTATTCGTCGAGGCCGACCGGCTCGGCATGACCGCCCTGGCCGAGTTCGCCGCCACCGGCGAACTCATCCCCGCTGTCGCCGCGACCTTCCCCCTCGAACAGGCCGCTGCCGCCCACGCCACCAAGAGCGGACCCGGCAAGAGCGGACCCGGCAAGACCGTACTCACCCTGGCCTGACGCTTTCACTCGAGATGACCGACCCGAACTGTCCGACAACCCCGCCATCAGCAATCGCGACTCCGATCAGAGATCGCTGGGCCGAGCTGCATGCCGCCGCAGTAAGCGCTCTGACCGAGGCGGTGCGGCACGAGCCCGGCGGCGAACCGATCGACTTCGGCGAATTCCTGGCCAGCGTTCTGGAAACCGTGGCCGCCAACGTCGGCAGCGTCGCGCGGCTCGTCGCGGGACGATTCGAACAGCAACGAGGCAGCCTGCATCCATAGCCTCGCCGGTGGCGAATCGGCCACCCTCGAATGGCTCGCGCCGGGTCGAACGGAGCCCGTCATCGCACCACTCGATATCTGGGATATTTTCGGCAACAACGGAATTGGAGAATCCGACGGTCCGCTCTCGAAGACACCGCAGCGATACCAGCGTTACACTGCGGCGTACGAAGCGGCGGTAGTCGTCGCGAGTGCGCGGCTCGGCCTGACCGTACCGGTGACGGTGCAGACCATCACCGATCCCGAGATGGCATCGCGAGCCGCCGGCGGCGCGGATGCCATCGCCGCCCGGCTACGGGATTACGCGATCGAGGCCGCGGCGAGCGTCCTACTCACCGAGGGCAGTCCCACCGACGGAGTTACCGAGGATTGATCGAGTCGTAGCGGCGCAAAGCCGCCTCGTGCGAGACCTGAGCCCGACCCCGCTCGTCTCCGAGGCCGACCGAAAAGTTGACACCCATCGGCAGCATCACCTGCACAACCGCGTCGCTGAAGTCGGCGAAGTGCTCGGCCAATTCGAGGGTGATGTAGCCGTGCACATAACTCCACAACTGAGCGGCGACCACCCCGGGTTCCTGCTGCTCGACCCGGCCCGAGTCCACAAGCCGTTGGCACGCTTCGACTATGTGCGCGTAGGCGTTTCGGAAGGCAGGAGACCGCCCGCTGAAACGAATATCGGAATCCCCCATCGGCCGGTATGTCGCGCGCGTGGACAGACCGAACATCAGGTCGTAGAGGTGCGGGTTCTCGCGGGCGACCCGCCGACATGTCAACGCCATCGTGAAGAGATCTGCGATCGGATCCGCCGTCACCGGCATTTGGGAGAACGCCCTGTCGAGTTCCTCGAATCCCCGATCGACGACGGCTCGGACGAGCTCCGGGATCCCGCCGAAGTGACTGTAGACCACCATCGTCGAGAGCCCGGTCGCCGACGCCACCGCGCGCGCTTTGATGGCCGAGGGCCCCTGCTCGGCCAGCAGACCGATTGTCGCTTTGACGAGGCGCTCCGGCACGCTTTCGATCGTCGATTCCTCTGACACATTCCTCATATTTCCACCTGACTCCACACCCACCCGGGCCTCGAGCCCGGTCGGATGGCTCTTGCCACACATGCTGTAACTTCGTTATCCTAGACGTGTAACTTCGTTATTGGCAGCGTGGCCAGGCATCCGCTCGCCGATCCCGATCAACTCACCACGGAGGCAGAGTCGATGAGACATCACAGCAAGGGGCACCTCGATATCGAGGATCGCGGCTCCGTTTTGATCGTGCGCGTCGACGGCGGGCCGCACGGGTTGTTCGGTCTGGAGATCTCCAACCAACTAGAAGCGTTGGTGGACCGGGCCGACCGCGACCCGAGTGTGCACGCGGTCGTCTTCACCGGGGCGCATCCCCAGCGGTTCGTCAGCCATGCCGATGTCCGCTGGCTGCAGGAGGGCGGCGCCACGGTGCCCCCGGTCAACCGACTCGGCGCCTCCGTCCTCGCACGTACCGCCAAGAATGTGGACCGGGCCCGCCTGGGTCCCCTGGTGAACCGCACCCCGATGGGGCCCGCGGTCGAGCTCGAGCGCCTGCACGCGACATTCCTGCGGATGAACCGCAGCGGCGTCATCTTCATCGCCGCTCTCAACGGTTCGGCTCTCGGCCTCGGGGCGGAGTTCGCCTGGGCGAACGATCTTCGGGTGATGGCCGACGGTGACTTCTTCATCGGCCAACCGGAGGTCCTCCTCGGCATCATGCCGGGCGGTGGTGGCAGCCAGCGGCTGCCTCGCCTGATCGGCACCCACAAGTCCTTGGTCGCGATCCTCGAGGGTAAGCCGTTCACGCCCGCGCAGGCCCTGACCAACGGAGCCGTCGACGACGTGGTCCCGCAGGACGAAGTTGTCACGCGGGCGGTCGAACTCGCAAAACATTTCGGCTCGCGGACGAAGGGATCGGTCGAGGCCATCAAGCGGGCGGTGTATTTCGGCGGCTCGATGTCGTTGACGGACGGCCTGCACGTCGAGCGCACCGAATTCCTAGCCACCGCGCTGTCGAAAGAGGGTCAGCAACTGATGCTCGACTACATGGAGAGCACCGAATCCAACGGTGAACTCCCCCTCTACAACCCGGACATCTACAAGCAAGCGCTCGAACGGGGAACGGTGCCCGGGCGTCGCTCGACGAACGGACGATGACACCAGCCATGGCCGCCAAGAAGCCCTTCACCCGTCAAGACGTCTATTTCTCCTCCGGCACCAGCACCTGCTCGGCGTGGCTCTACCTCCCCACCGGTGTCAGCTCGCCACCGGTGGTCGTCCTCGGGCACGGTCTCGGCGCGACCCGCGAAATGCGCATGGACGCCTTCGCCGAACATTTCGCCAAGGCCGGAATCGCCTGCTTGGCCTTCACCTATCGGCACTTCGGCGACAGCGGCGGCCAACCTCGCCAGCTGCTGTCGATCAAGAAGCAGTTGGAAGACTGGGATGCCGCCATCGACTACGTGCGGGCCCGCCGAGACGTCGACGGCGCACGAATTGCGGTGTGGGGCAGCTCCTTCGGTGGTGGCCACGCCATCACCGTCGCTTCCCGCCATCCCGAACTGCGCGCGGCCGTGGCCCAGTGCCCGTTCACCGACGGTTTGGCCTCCGCGCTCGCCCTTGGCCCGATCGCGTCACTCAAGCTCGCTCCGGTACTCGCCCAGGACCTGACGGCCATGGCCCTCGGCCGCCCGCCAGTGACAATCCCCCTCGCCGCGTCCCCCGGTTCGCTCGCTCTGATGAACGCCCCCGACGCACTTCCCGGCTACCAGGCACTGATTCCCCCGGGGACGACCTTCGTGAACGAGGCGGCGGCGCGGGTCATTCCGACCATCGCCGCATACCGGCCCGGGCGGGCGGCGAAAGACATTATTATCCCAATTCTGTTCTGCGTCAGCAACACCGACACCGTCACCCCGCCCGCGCAGACCCTCCGATACGCGCGCACCGCGCCCCGAGGGGAGATCAAGACCTACGACGCCGGACACTTCGACTTCTACCTCGGCGATGCTTTCGAGGCGTTGGTCACGGATCAGATCGAGTTCCTTACCCGCCACCTCGCCTCGGCACCCGTCATTTCGATTCCGGTACCGGATCGCGCCACATCAAGGTAGGTACGCTCGCGATGAATTTTGCTTCACTGCCCGACCGCCGCGCCGAACTGGATCCGCATGGACCCGCGCTCTCCGACGGCTCGCAGTCGCTCACCAATGCCGAGCTGCTGGACCGCGTCCGAGCCGCATCTGAGCACCTTCGATCGCTCGGGATCGGACCCGGCGATGTCGTGGCTCTCCAGTTGAAGAACCGAATCGAGTTCGTACTGCTGTTGATCGGGGCCTGGCGGCTGGGCGCCACCATCACGCCCGTCAATCCGAGCCTGACCGACAACGAGGTGGTTCGGCAGCTCGACGACTCGGGCGCCCGCCTGCTCGTGGTCGAGGACGACATCACACCGGCGGGCGGCATCACCACGCTCACCGTGGGCGATCTGTACACCGGCGCCGCGAGCTCGGGTCTCGCATCAGAGCATTCGTCCGCGTTGGACCTGCTGTATCAAACCGCGGTGGAGTGGATTCAACAGCCGCAGGTGGACTCGTCCACGCTTGCTCTGCTCATCTACACCAGCGGCACGACGGGCGTTCCGAAGGGCGTAATGCTCGACCACGCCAATATCGACGCCATGGCGGCCATGGGCGTCGAGTCACTGAGCGTCGGACCGACCGACCGGTGCCTGCTGATCCTGCCGCTGTTCCACGTCAACGGGATCGTGGTCAGCATCCTCACGCCGCTGCTCGCCGGTGCGAGTGTCGTCATCGCGGGCCGGTTCGATCCCCGAACCTTCTTCGACCTCGTCGAATCCGAGCGTCCCACCTTCTTCAGCGGCGTGCCGACGATCTACAGCATTCTCGCCGCGCTCCCGGACAGTGTCCGACCGGACACGTCGTCGTTGCGTTTCGGAATCTGCGGCGCGGCACCGGCTTCGGCCGAGTTGCTGACCCGGTTCGAGGCTCGGTACGGGTTCCCCCTCATCGAGGGCTACGGCCTGTCCGAGGGAACATGCGGCACCACCATCAACCCGCTCGCGGGCCCTCGACGAGCCGGGACAGTGGGAATCCCCTTCCCGGGACAGGAGATTCGCATCGTCGACGACTCCGGCACCGAGGTGGCGCCAGGCATGGACGGTGAGCTGGTGGTCCGAGGTCCCAATGTCATGCGGGGTTACCTCGGCCGTCCGGACGAAACCGCCCGTGTCATTGTCGACGGCTGGTTGCATACCGGTGACGTCGGCCATGTCGACACGGACGGTTATCTGACACTCGTCGGGCGATCGAAGGACATGATCATCCGCGGTGGCGAGAACATCTACCCCAAGGAGATCGAGGACGTCCTGGTCGGCGACTCGTCGGTCCTCGAGGCCGCCGTGATCGGCGTACCCGACGAAAAATGGGGAGAGATCGTCGTCGCCTACGTGCAGCCACGACCGGACTCGACGATCGATCCCGCCGCGCTGAAAGCACTGTGCGCCGAGCAGCTCACGCCCTACAAGCGTCCTACCACGTTCGTCGTGGTGGACGCCATCCCGAAGAACGCGGTCGGCAAGATCGACAAGGTCTCGCTACGGACAACCCACGCCGCAGCCGGGGCGTAGCCTTTCGTTCTCACAGGCTACTTCGACGATGACCCGCTGCGGGATCTCCTGCGGCGGGTCACTCTTTTTGCGCAGCGCCCAACAGCGCCAGGGCATTCCGGATGCCCTGGTCCAGCAGGTCATCGGCGAGCCGACGATCGTCGACGGCGCGGGAAAGCTGCAGTGTCCCGGCCATCATGGCGAAAACACCGAGCACCTGCACGCGTGCCGATCCCGGATCCGTCGGCGACAGCAAGGCCGCGATGTCATCGATGACAACCAGCACACCGTCGGTGTAGACCCGCCGCGTCGCATCCGAGCAACGCCCGATCTCATCGAGCAACGCGGCCGAGGGACAACCGTCCTCACGGCTGTCGCGGTGCTCCGGCGAAAGATACCAACGCACGAACTGCTCCAGTCCGGCACGGTCTCGCACCTGCGCACCGATGCTCGCCCTCTGCTCACGTAGCTGATCGGCGACCGCGTTCGCGACCAGATCCTCTTTAGACGCGAAGTGCGCATAAAAGGCGCCGTTGGTAAGCCCCGCATCTTTCATCAGAGTGGCGACCCCCGAGCCATCGATGCCACTGCGCTTGAACCGACGACCGGCCGCCTCGATGATCCGACGCCTCGTCGCTTCCTTGTGCTCACTCCCGTGGCGCATCCCACACACTCCTTCGACGCCAGGACAACCATTTTGCCCCTGGTCGCTCTCACTAGATTATATTATGATCGTAATCCAACGCGGATAGGCGTCGATCGGCGAGAGCAAGCCAGCAGCGCTCATCCGCAAGCAGATGAGGTGGTCGACCACCTGACACCGCGCAACCCTTTGTCCAGCCGAACCGCAGGTTCGACCCGAACCCCGCAAAAGCCATCAGCTGGGCCGCGCCTCTATCCGCGCAAAAGAATCCGGCTCGAGGCCGACCAGCCGAAAGGAATACCGCTATGAACTCCCTACACGACCCGCTGACACTGCCCTGTGGCCAGGTGCTGCCCAATCGGATCATGAAGGCCGCGTTGAGCGAAGCGCTGGGCAACAAGAAGAACTCGCCCGACGGCCGCCTGGAACAGCTCTACGCGACCTGGAGCCAAGGTGGGTACGGCTTGCTCATCACCGGCAATGTCATGGTCGATCGCACGCAACTCGGCGAGCCCGGCAACGTCGTCATCGAGGATGAGCGCGATCTCGACGCACTGACCCGCTGGGCCAAGTCGACGAAGGATGCGGGCGTCCCGATCTGGGTGCAGCTCAACCACCCGGGACGGCAGTCGAACCCGCTCGCGCTCGGGCACACCCCCGTCGCCCCCAGCCCGATTCCCCTCAACATGCCCGGCGCAACCACACCCCGCGAGCTGACGCCCGCGGAGATCGAGGACATCATCGAGCGTTTCGCGGCCGCGGCAGTTGTGTGCGAGACCGCGGGTTTCGACGGCGTGCAGGTGCACGGCGCGCACGGATACCTTGTAGCACAGTTCCTTTCGCCGTTGTCGAACCAACGCGACGATGACTGGGGCGGTGACCCCGAACGACGCATGCGCTTCGCACTCGAGGTCGTCCGCCGCATCCGCGCGCGGGTGTCACCGGGTTTCGCTGTGGGCATCAAGCTCAACTCGGCCGACTTCCAGCGCGGCGGGTTCATCGAGGAAGAGTCCCGCGACGTCATAGCGGCATTGGCACGCGAGGGCCTCGATCTGATCGAGGTCAGCGGCGGAAGCTACGAGGAACCGGCCATGATGGGCACGGCCGCGGCCAGTACCCGGGCTCGGGAGGCCTACTTCCTGGAGTACGCCCGCACGGTCCGTGCCCTCGTCGGCGACATCCCGCTGGCTGTCACAGGCGGTTTCCGGTCCCGCGCCGCGATGGACGATGCGGTCCACTCCGGAGAGTGCGATGTGGTCGGCATCGGCCGACCGACCGCGACGACGACCGACGCCGCCGACGTAATCCTCGCGGGGCGAGCACCAGCCCTCACCGCGCATCGGGTGCAAGCCGGCATGCGCGGCGTCCTGGGCAAGATCACCGATCTCAAGGGGCTCGACGGATTCCTCGATCTCGGCTGGCACACCGACCAGTTGCATCGTGTGGGCGCCGGTCTGGCGCCGGATCTGAATCGGGGACGCATCGCCACCGCTCTCGCGCTGCTGCGCCGGAACGGCCGGGCGTCTTTCGGAAGCAAGCGCGGCCTCTAGCCAGCGCGCTCGCACTCGCCGACAGCGATGCCGAAGCAGACGAAGTACTGGCCGATGTCATCTCCAGACAGGGCTTGCCGGGGACATCGCGACGCAATACCCGCAGTCGGCAGGCTGACACCAGCACCGAAGAAGTCGAAACCATCGCTGCGACAAAGGAGTTGCTGTGCTCGGTAGACAGAGCAGGTCGTCACTCGTCGGGAAAGTCGCCGTCATCACCGGCGGCGCGAAAGGCGTGGGCGCCGCGACCGCGCGGCGCCTGATCGATAGTGGCGCAGCCGTGGCCATCGTCGATCTGCCGGAAGCCCGGGCGGCGCGATCGGAAGAGCCGCGCATGATCACGCTGTCCGGCGATGTCACGCGGCTTTCCGATATGACCGAAGCCGCCGACAAGGTTCTCGACCACTTCGGCCGGATCGACATCGTCATCGCCAACGCGGGCGTCGCAGCGCGCGGAGCGACCCTCCGCGCATCATCGCCCGGAGTCGTCGACCGGCTGCTCGACGTCAATATCCGCGGCGCGCTCAATACCGTGCACGCGTGTTTGCCCAGCGTCATCGACAACAGCGGACACGTTGTGCTGCTGTCCTCGGTCTTCGCCTACCTCAATGGCGTCGGAACGATTCCCTACGCCATGAGTAAGGCGGCGATCGAGCAGTTGGGCCGCGGACTGCGCGTCGAACTGTCGGCCTATGACGTCAGCGTGACGACGGCGTATTTCGCGATGATCGACACGGACATGATCCGGCGCAGCGTCGATGCCGACCCCGCGGCTACGGCGCTGCTCGGCACCTTGCCGCGTGTTCTGCACAAACGCATCACCACCGAGCAGGCCGCAAGGGCGATCGTCGCAGGTATTGCCCGCCGCAATGGTCGTGTGGTCCGCCCACGCCGGTGGGCGGCGTTCTCCTCGCTGCGCGGCGTGCTCGGCCCTGCCATGGACGCGCACATGTCTCGACATGCGGGCACCCAGAGCATCGTGCGGGAGCTGGATGTCCGACACGGCCAGGATCGCTTGACGACCTGATCGGCAGCACACGAGAGGTAGCCATCGACGGCCACCAGTGAGGAGTGACCTATGACCACATACAAAGACGCACCGACCAGAACTATCGATATCGGCGGAACACGTTTCGCATACCGACAGCTGGGCGCGAACAATGGCGTGCCAGTCATCTTTCTCAACCATTTGGGCGCGGTATTGGACAATTGGGACCCCAGGGTTGTCGACGGCATAGCCGCCGAATATCCGGTGATCACCTTCGACAACCGAGGTATCGGCGCATCAGAAGGTAAGACGCCGAATTCAGTAGCCGCGATGGCGCACGACGCCATCACCTTTATCCGGGCGCTGGGCTTCGATCAGGTCGATATCCTCGGATTCTCTTTGGGCGGCTTCGTCACGCAGGCGATCCTGCAGGAAGATCCACAGCTCGTTCGAAAGATCGTGCTCGCGGGCACCGGTCCGGCCGGTGGGGAAGGCATTGACAAAGTCACCGCTGTCACCATCCGCGACATGATCAAAGCCACGCTGACCTTCAAAGATCCGAAGGAGTACCTGTTCTTCACCAGGACAGCGAACGGCAAGGCGGCGGCGCGACAGTTCGTGAATCGATTGAAGGAACGGACCGACGATCGCGATAAAGCGATTTCCCTCGGCGCCTTCCGCACCCAACTGAAGGCCATCCATGCCTGGGGGACGCAGGAACCCGCCAACTTGGCGGGCATCCAGCAGCCTGTGCTGGTGGTGAATGGCGAAGACGACCGGATGGTACCCACCCGCAATTCCTTCGACTTGGCCCAACGTCTACCGAACGCCAAACTCAGAATCTATGCCGACGCCGGACACGGCGGCATCTTCCAATATCACAAGGAATTCGTCGACGAGGTTCTGAACTTCCTCGAATCTTGAATTCCGGTGCCTGCACAGGCGCAGTACAGGATTTCGTTGCGATTCGGCAAAGCGGATCGCCGAGCCCGCCGTGATCAGCGGTTAGCGCCGCGTCCAGGCAGGTTGCCAGGTCCGGTTCGCTCGCCGAGCGCAGAAACGCGGCACCACACGCCCGGCGGCACCGCATATGACGGCACTCGACGGATCTCGATTACCGCAGAAGCTAGCTGGACGCGGCACCCACTATGGCGACAATCAGGCCGTCAGCGGCCGAATGCGAGGCTTGCAGTGCATGATGTTGTGTTCCAGGCAGCCGTAAACCAGGCGCACGCGGTGGCCTCGGGTGAGATCACTTCCCAGGAACTCGTAGAGCTCTACCTAGCGCGAATCGCCACCCACAATGCAGAACTGAATGCGGTGGTAACACTCGACGCCGAGCGTGCCCGGCGCGAGGCGAGAGCGGCCGACGCCGCCCGGGACGCAGGCAAGGAACTAGGCCCGCTGCACGGCTTGCCGATCACGCTGAAAGACAGTTACGAGACCGCTGGCATGCGCACGGTCTGCGGGCGTCGAGACCTCGAAGGCCATGTTCCGGATGGGGATGCCGAAGCGGTCAAGCGGTTGCGGTCGGCCGGTGCCGTGATCATGGGGAAGACGAACATGCCTGCGGGGAATCAGGACGTCCAGGCGGACAACCCGGTCTTCGGACCTTCGTCGAATCCGTGGGATACCACCCGAACCTCGGGAGGGTCCGCAGGAGGCGGCGCGGTCGCGACCGCGGCCGGCCTGTCGGTCTTCGACTTCGGCTCGGAAATCGGCGGGTCGACCAGGATTCCATCCCACTTCACCGGCTTGTACGGACACAAGGCGACGTGGCGTTCCATCCCCCTGATCGGCCATGTTCCCGGCGGCCCCGGCGTCGGACGCTGGGCGGATATGGATCTTGCCTGCGCCGGAGCGCAAGTCCGCGACGCGCGTGACCTCGTCCCGATCCTGCGGGCGACGGTCGGGCCGCCGGAGCGCGACGGCGGGTTCAGCTACACCCTCGCGCCGCCACGGGCGAGGAAGCTCGCCGACTTCCGCGTCGCCGTGTGGAGCGAGGATCCATCCTGCCCGGTGGACAACGACGTCGCCGCCGCGGTCGATGACGCACTCGCGGTACTGCGGGCCGCAGGTGCCAGGGTCGAGGTGCAGCCCGCGACGATCCCGGTCGATATCACGGAATCGCACCGTGTTTTCCGGCCACTGGTGTACGGAGCGTTCTCCTACGATCGCTCCGGCCTCACCTTCGCTTCCAACGCCGCCCTGCTCGCGCGCCTGGCTCGGGATCCGCGCGGCGAAGCGGGCCATGCACTCCACGGAACCTTCCAGTCTCACTACCACTGGCTGCAGGCCGATGCCGCACGCCATGAGATCCGGCAACGCTGGCTCGAGTTCTATCGAGACTTCGATGTCGTGCTGATGCCGGTCGCCCCGACGGCCGCACCCGTCCATCACAACAAGCCGATCGACCGATTCGGTAGACACATCGACGTCGACGGTGCGCATCGACCCTACTGGGATCAGGTCAAATGGAGCGCAATCGCCAATATCGCCGGCGGTCCGGCCACGACGATCCCGGTGCGCAAGAGCAAGGGCGGACTGCCCGTCGGCCTTCAGGCGATGGGACCCAGTGGCGGCGACCTGACCACGATCGAGTTCGCCGCACTGCTGGGTCGGGAACTGGACGGTTACCTGCCGCCGCCCGCATTCGTCTAGCCTCGCCGCAGGTGCGCCCGAAGGCAGCCATGCCGAGTGCGGTCAACACCGCGTCCAACTTCGGCAATACCGCAGTGCACCAGGGGATTTCGCCGTTCGGTCCGATCTGTACCGTCGACATGAGCAGCCCGCTCGCCTATCCGGGTCGTTACCGTGCGAGCACTGACAGTGTTCCGGTTGTAACGAAGTTATGATTCGATGAGCGCATGAACGCGGACCATTCCGCCGTCACCGGCACCCCCGCGACCGCATCGTCTCCGCAGTCGCGGAACTGCTCACCGCAGGCGGTCGCGAAGCCGTCCTGACCCGAGCGATCAGTGCTGCGGCGGGCGTACAACCACCGGCCATCTACCGACTCTTCGGCGACAAGCATGGCCTCCTCGATGCGGTGGCAGCACACGGGATGGCGACACATCTGAACAGCAACGGCGACAACACATCCCGCGCCGACCCGCTCGAGGATTTGCGCACCAGTTGGGATAAGCACATCAACTTCGGACTCACCGAGCCCGCGCTCTATCTGCTTGCCTACAGCGACGCCCCGGCACTCCACCATCCGCAACCGTCGTCGCAACCGAAGCTCTCGCCGGACATATCCGCCGAATCGCCGCGACGGGACGGCTCCGTGCCAGCGAAGATCGAGCCACTCAACTGGTTTACGCCGCCGCGACCGGCACGACACTGACACTGATCCAGCTGCCCGAGCAATGTCGCGACCGGGCGGTGTCACACGCGGCCCGCGAGGCCATTATCGCCGTTGTCACCTCGGAAGCTCCCATCGTCACAGCCCCCGGCCCGGCCGCCGCCGCCATCACCATGCACGCAGTTCTCGAACAGACCACCGCCCTGACCACCCACGAAAAGGCGCTGATGCGGGACTGGCTCGATCGCATCGCCGAATCCTGACGGCCGACTCACGAGCTCGGCCGCGGCGGTCTCGGTTGGCGATGAGATAGTCGATCGTCAGAGAGGTCAATAGCTCACTGTTGGCCGCGTCAGGATGCTCCTGCTGGATCCAGTGACCGCAGTTGGGAAAGAGGCCCGATCCACGCAGAGCTATCGAGATATGTTCGGATGCCCAGTCGAGTTCGAGTCCGATTCGCGAGCACTCGTTGCGTAGCCCCGCAGGAAAACCTCGACCGTGCGACGCACCACTGCGGCGATGTCGTCGTCGGTCACAGTTTCGCCGAGCAGACCTTTTTCGCGGACCTCGCCGTAGGCCAGCATGCCGAACTGATGCGAGGCCGCGTCGACGTCGGCGATCGTCAGCGTGCCGGCGTCACACTGCTTCTGCAGATAGTCGGCCAGGGTGCTACGAAAGCGATTCATGGTGTCCCGGTAAATCGCAGCCAGCTGCGGAAACCGGGCAGCCTCGGAGACGATCAGCCGATAGACCCCGATCGCCTCGGGAGTAGCCCAGGTCTTCGCCACCTGCGTTGCGAAACCGGTCAGCACATGCTCCGGCTTTGCATCGGAATCGGTGATCGCCGTCAGGACGCCTTCGTACGACCGTGTCGCGAGATCACCGGCGACAGCCATGAGCAACGCGTCCTTGTTCGGATATCGGGCGTAGATCGTCTTCTTGGAGACACCGGCGTCGGCGGCTATGCGGGACATACTGGCTTCGGCGTACCCCCGGTTGACGAACTCCGCGGCGGCCACGCCGAGGATGTGGCGAAGACGCGCAGCCACGGCCGAGTTGGGTGGGCGGCCAGGGCTCACCCCGCGGGGCCGCGGCCGCGCCGGGTCGGCTGGATTCTTCGATGTCACAGGAATGAACCCTTCCATAATGCCCGTTTTCCGAAATCAGCTACCCCTTGGCAAAGGAACTTTGTCGTTCCTTTAATGGACGATACCGGCGGGGATGCCGTCGGGATTCGAGAGGAATCACGATGGCTTTTCACATATCGGTGCAGGCCGCACTCCCTGAACGTCCTTACGCGGGGACTCGTTCGCTGCCGAGGCGGCGACGCGACTCCACAATCCGGAGTCATCGCCGCAGGACTGTCCGTCGCATTACATGGCATCGCTATGCTCAACCGCACCGAGTCGCCCGGGCTGTGGATCAGCACGTACACGACCGATGATGTTCTCGCCAGCCTGATCGACGCCGCGATCAATCAGCCGATCGAGTAGCCATTCAGAGCAAAGAAAAGTGCGAGCATGGCCAGTGAGGTCGGCCCCATCAGGCCAGCCGACAGTGGGGCTGTTGACTCCGGGCCTCCTGGGGGGCGATGGCCAGCACATGCACAACCGCCCCAACCGCCGGCGGTACCGGCCGGTCGAGGCGGCCTTTCAGGATTGACGTCGTGAAGGTCCCTCCAGCATCAGTCGAGCGTGACGACGACCTTGCCGGCTTTGACTTTGCCGCTCTCGACATAGGCGAGCGCGTCGAGGGTCTTATCGAACGCAAAGGTCGAGTCGAGGACCGGACGGAGATGACCCGCGTCATAGAGGGCGCCGAGCTCACGGAGCTGCGCACCACTGGCCCGCATGAAAAAGAACGAGTAGCGCACACCGAGCTTCTTCGCGGCCCCACGGACCTTGCGGCTCAGGAACGACATCACGAGCTTGAAGGGCGCGGGGGCGCCGAGCTGCTTGGCGAATCCGGAATCGGGAGGGCCCGCGACTCCGATCGCCAGGCCGCCGGGCTTCAGCACGGTGAGCGACTTCGACAGGTTCTCGCCGCCGAGCGAATCCAGCACGAGATCGTAGCCGGAGAGGACCTGCGAGAAGTCCTGCTTGGTGAAGTCGATGACGACGTCGGCGCCAAGATCGCGGACGAGTTTCTCGCTGGCGCCGGTGGCGGTGGTCGCCACGTACGCCCCGAGGTGCTTGGCGAGTTGGATCACGGTGGATCCGAGGCCTCCGGCACCCGCGTGGATGAGGACCTTCTGCCCGGGCTTGACCTGAGCCTTTTCGACCAGGATCTGCCAGGCGGCGAGTGCGACCAGGGGAACGGCGGCGGCTTCTTGCACACTGAGTGAGGCCGGTTTGGGCGCGACATCGCTCTCGTCGATCGCGATGTACTCGGCAAAGGTCCCGATGCGCAGGTCGCGGGGGCGTGCGTACACCTCGTCGCCGACCTTGAAGTCGCGGACGCCCGCACCGACCTCGGTCACCACACCGGCGACGTCGTGGCCGAGCACGAAGGGGGTCTTGTACTTCAGCAGCTGTTTGAACTCACCGTTGCGGACCATCTTGTCCAGCGGGTTGATACTGGCAGCCCGCACCCGGACCAGGACGTCGTTCTTGCCAACCTTCGGCTCGGCTACCTCGGCGGCGCGGAGCCCGTCTTTGCCGTACTTCGCGACGACGAATGCCTTCATGTCTGCCCTTTCCTCGGAGACTCGGTTGCAGGCCCGAATAACTGTAACTTCGTTATTGGACCATGCGCAAGGCGGCCTCCATCACGTGGGCCAGGGCGTTTGCCGGCCCTCGATGACCTCGGAAACCGTCAGACGGGCGTGATGTCGGAGATGAGCATTGCCCACCGGCATGCGTCATGGTGACCCGCACCCGGCTACCGTCCACGCGTGGTCCCTGGTATTTGGTGCTGGTGGTTTCCCGATTGAGGAACAACAGCAGCGTGACCTTGCCGGTGTCGGCCGCAACCACCAGATGGCCGATCCGGAATGCGCCGGGAAGCCACTCTTGCCACCGACTCTATAACGAAGTTATCCTCGGCTCGTGCGGCGGAGTCGATCTCTACCGCTCGCGAGACATGCGCGAAGTTCCCCCGCTCACCGAAGGACCTGTTCCATGACCCTGCCGCCCATCCTGTCCGAACGCCTGCGCCTGCCCGCGGTCGCGTCCCCGATGTTCCTCGTCTCCGGACCCGATCTGGTGATCGCGCAATCGCGGGCGGGGATCGCGGGCTCCTTTCCGTCGCTCAACGCGCGGCCGCAGTCACAGTTGCGGGAATGGCTGGCGCGGATCAACGAGGAGCTGGCCAAGCACGACGCCGACAATCCCGAGCAGCCATCTGCCCCGTATGCGGTGAATCTCATTGTGCACAAGAGCAATGACCGGCTGGAGGAGGATCTGGCCACGGTCGTCGAGCATCAGGTGCCGATTGTCATCACCTCGCTGGGTGCGCGGCCGGATGTGAACGACGCGGTGCACTCCTACGGCGGCATCGTGCTACACGACATCATCAATGGAGTGTTCGCGCACAAGGCCGTTGAGCGCGGCGCTGACGGCCTGATCGCGGTCGCCGCAGGCGCGGGTGGCCACGCAGGGGCCCAGTCCCCCTTCGCCCTGCTGTCAGAGATCCGCGAATGGTTCGACGGGCCGCTGCTGCTCTCGGGCGCGATCGCCCACGGCCGCAATATCCTCGCCGCGCAGGCGGCGGGTGCGGACCTGGCCTATATCGGATCGGCCTTCATCGCCACCGACGAGGCCAACGCTGCCCCCGGCTACAAGCAGATGATCGTCGACTCCGGCGCCGCCGACGTCGTCTATTCCAACCTCTTCACCGGCGTACACGGCAACTACCTACGCGGCAGCATCACCGCCGCTGGGATGGACCCCGACAACCTTGCCCAATCCGACCCCTCGGCAATGGATTTCGGCACCGGCGACACTCTCGACGAGGGCGTGAAGCCATGGCGCGACATCTGGGGCTCGGGGCAGGGTATCGGCGCGATCACCGCCATCACTCCCGCGGCTGATGTGGTCGACCGACTTGCTCGTGAGTACGACGAGGCGAAGGCCCGCCTCAGGCAGCTCTAGAAGATCAGTGCCCTTGGTCACGGACGCTAGGCATTTTCCATAACGAGGTTATATTTACCGAGTGGTGGTAATCAACGCTCCGAGTTCATCGGACCGCGCAAGCGATTTGCCCATCGATAACTCGGCACCTGACCCCGGTCACCCACCAAGCGTCCCGACACAATCGGGAATCCGTGTAGGCACGGAGCCGGCTGCCCGCACAAGGAGTGCGCTTCGGCGGAGGAAAACACTCACCGCGGCGAACGAAGTTTTCGTGTCACGCGGATTCCACGCGACCACCATGGACGAAATCGCGCAACGCGCAGGTTTGAGCAAACCCCTTGTATATCAAGCGTTTTCAGGAAAGCTCGAGTTGTATCTGGCGGTGCTGCAGCTACATATCGACAATCTGATCGACAGCGTGGAGCGTGCACTGCAGTCGACGACCGTCAATCGCGACCGGGTACGCGCAGCGATCAGCGCGTACTTCGACTTCGTCGACCACGAGGCGGAAGGGTTCCGCCTCGTCTTCGGCTCCGAAGTACCCAGCGAACCTGCGGTGCGATTGCGTATCGGACGTGCAACAGACAGCTGTGTAACCGCGGTATCCGACGTACTTCGTCAGGATTCGGGCCTGGATCGGCACCAGGCGCGCCTGTTCGCTGTAGGCCTGCTCGGCGCCAGCCAACTTGGCGCGCAGTACTGGCTCGATACAGGCCGTTCCGTTCCGAAGACGGAAGCGATAGCCACCGTCGTCGCACTGTGCTGGGGCGGACTATCGCAGGTGTCGTTGCGCGATACAGCATGACCGATGCTGCGCTCAGCGAATAGTTGTTGCACCGACCGATGATTGGAAGCGGAAGATTGTGAAAGATCGCCCCTTGGCCTTGATCGACGACACCGATCGCCTCATCGAATATTCGACTGCCATGGACCGGATGCAGGCACTGTGGCAGGAGCGTGTCGAGGACCGCCGACCCGATACGCTGTGGCTGCTCAGCCACGAGCCGACCTTCACCGTCGGCCGCCGCACCCCCGAGGCGCATCTGCCCTCACCCGGAACGGCCATACCCGTGATCGGGACCGATCGCGGCGGGCAACTCACCTATCACGGTCCCGGGCAGCTGGTCGGCTACCTCATGGTCAAGTTGCGTGACGGCGAAGGCGTCGTCGATTACATCCGCGAGGTCGAGTACCGGATCATCGCGGCACTGGACACGCTCGGCATCGCCGCCGAACGCCGGGAAACACCACCTGGTTCCGACCCACTGACCGGGGTGTGGACCAGTAAAACCGGTCGCAAGATCACCTCGATCGGCATGCGGGTGGGCCGCAACGTCTCCACACACGGATTCGCGATCAATGTCGCCGGCGACCTGGGCCCGTGGCAGATGGCCACCCCCTGCGGACTGTCGGATGTGGACATGACCTCGGTCGAGCGCGAACTGGCCAACCAACCCGCGCCCACCGTGGATGAAGTCGCGAGAGCAGTCGCCGCAGCATTCGAAGCAAGTGTTGCCGCCGGGCTAGCTTCCGACGATTAGCTTTCTGCGGCCACTGATTTGATACGCGCGGAACGGTCTACTCGCACGTCGTAGTCGGCCCTGTCCTGCGTTGACCAGGGCCGGCCGCGAATCGCAGGACACCGTCGTCGATCCGGCCGTAGTGAAATAGCGGTCGGTCGCGCAGGTAGCTCAGAGGCACTCGCCACCGTCTGTGGTCGCCCTGGCTCGGAAAACGGGCGCCGGCGCGCAGAAAATAACCAGGGGTGAAATGGGGAACCGCCGGCGCACAGCCCATGGACGGGTCTCCCATCGGCGTAGCACTGGCGAAGCCGTGTGCGTCCAGATGGCGAAGCAGCCGAACCACATACTCGCACACCAGATCCGTTTTCAATGTCCATGCCAGGAGTCGAGGACGAAATCGGGTCACAGAGAGGAAGTGCCGACTGCCGCGGCCACCCACCGCGGCAGGTAGTCCTCGAAAAGGCATCCTTCACCTCGGTGCCAACTGGGGCGAGCGAGCCTTCAGACATACGCTCTCTCATCTCGTCGGTGGACAGTCACTAAAAGGAACCATAGAGTTCCATTAATTATCGGAACCCGAAAGTCCCATCTGTCAAGGTCATAGCCTGTCCCGCAGGCGCGGCACTTCGCTGTCAGCGCCGAGAACGCCCCCGCGCCGAACATTCTCGCGGCAATTGCCGCCATATAGCCGGGGATAAGACACCGCGGGCTGGGTCGTGAGCTCGAACCCAACTGCCCGCCACCGACAGCTTCCAGCCGACGAGGAGAGGACACCGATGTATCCGTCGACCGACTTCACCCGTGAACTACCGTTCGCCCGCCTCCTGCCACGCGCGATCTTCGTCGGTCCGCGCAGCCTGCGCTTGTTCCGAATAGCGGTCCGCCTCGCGTACCCATCCTGGAAACCCCGGGGCGGGGCAGTCGAGCGCGTGAACCCGACGGTCTCCGTCCGCGTCTTCCGGCCGAAGTCACCCTCGCGCCGGCCGATACCCGGCGTTCTCTATATCCACGGCGGCGGATACGTCTCGGGCAACGCGGCCACAGGAGACAAGTTCTGCCGACGCGCCGCATGCGAACTTGGCGTGGTCGCGGCCTCCGTGGAATACCGGCTGGCACCTGAGCACCCGTACCCGACACCCCTAGAGGACTGCTACGCCGCCCTGCGCTGGCTGGCGGATCAGCCGGACGTCGAAGCCGACCGCATCGCAATCGTCGGCGACAGCGCCGGAGGTGGACTGGCCGCGGCATTGGCGATCCTGGCCACCGAACGCGGCGAGGTGCTACCGGTGCTGCAAATGCTGTCGTATCCGATGGTCGACGACCGCACCGTACGGCGCACCGATATCGACGGCAGCCGAATCCGCCTATGGAACCAGCGGAGCAATCGCTTCGGGTGGCGTTCCTATCTCCGCGGGATCGATTCCGCGGAGATAGCGCACGGAGCCGTTCCTGCCCGGTGCGATGATCTGTCCAACCTTCCGCCGGCGTGGATCGGCGTAGGCACCAACGACCTCTTCCATGACGAGGATCTCGCGTATGCCGATCGGCTGCGCGCCGCCGGGGTTAGTTGCACGGTACATGTCGTGCCAGGGGCCTACCACGGTTTCGACGCGTTCGAGCCTCGCGCGGAGGTGTCCCGCGAATTCCTGCAGGCTCGCCTATCGGTGCTGGACAAGTACCTCAACGGCGACAAACTGGGTGCTGCCGAGCCGTAACCCGTCGGAACCGCTGCGGCTGGCCTGGCCACGGGGCTACATCCAGCGGCGGGACGTTAAGGGTTGATCGCGCATGATCGAGAGTCTTTCAGGCAGTCACCACAACTTCTCGACACCGGATGCCACCGAACGGCATTCGCAGTGACCGTGGCGTGCATGGCCATCACTGATCTCATCGCTCTCATCACCGTGATCGTGCTCATCGTGCAGAACGCCGCCCGAATCCCGGCCGCGCTCGCCGATCTGCTCGACGCCCGATTATTACTCCGCTCATGGGGAAGCTCCGGGCCGCTGGCACGGCACGGGCCTGGCCACCTTGGGCCTGCAACCGGGTGCGGAAGTCAACGAGGGACAGATGAAATCCCTGTTCGGGCTGGGGCGTCATCCGAACGCGGAGGTGATCGAAGCCCGTGTATACGACGCGGGACTGCGCTGTTCCGACATCGGCGCAGCTCAGATACCGGCTGAACCAACGACACCAAACACCGACAACGCTCGACGACGACACAAACCGCGTGCTAGTCCTATGTGAGTACATGGAGTTACCGCTGGACCTCGTTACTCCTCCATCGATGGTTTCGGCGATAGGCTGGCGTTGGCGAAAGGTGAGTGATGTTGCCCGGTGTCGGGAGAGATGCTGGTCGGCTCACGTCCGGTCGATGACCGATGATGATCCGCTGCGGACGCGCCGTGACGCGACGACGCCGGTCACGGCGGAGTTGGCTGCTGCTGGTTTCGACGACGCCGTGGAGATCGGGCACGGTGGCTTCGGTGTGGTGTATCGCTGCACGCAGGCGGCGCTGGACCGGACGGTCGCGGTCAAGGTTCTTACCGCAGAATTGGCCGACGGCAATCAGGCGCGGTTTATGCGGGAGCAGCGCGCGATGGGCCGGTTGACCGGGCATCCGAACATCGTCACCGTGCTGGACGCCGGAACTACCGAGAGCGGGCGGCCCTATCTGGTGATGCCGTATCACCCTCTGGATTCCCTGGATGCATGGATCCGCGAGAATGGTCCGCTTCCTTTGGAGCGGGTGCTGCAGATCGGGGTGAAGATCGCGGGTGCGCTGGAGAGCGCACATCGTCTCGGTATCGTGCATCGGGACGTGAAGCCGGGGAACATTCTGCTCACCGAGTACGGTGAACCAGCGCTAACGGATTTCGGTATCGCGCACATCGCCGGTGGGTTCAAGACGACGGCGGGCATTGTGACCGGATCACCGGCATTCACCGCACCGGAGGTGCTCGAAGGGGACGATCCGACGCCGGCCGCCGATGTCTATGGACTCGCCGCCACCCTGTTCTGTGCACTGACCGGGCATGCCGCGTTCGAGCGTCGCAGCGGTGAGAACATGGTCGCACAGTTTGTCCGGGTCACCACCCAGCCGTTGCCCGACCTGCGAGAGAACGGCATCCCCGATGACGTATCGGCGGTGATGGAAACGGCGATGAGCCGCGACCGCCATGCGCGGCCGTCGGCGGTGGCGCTGGGGAGGACACTTCGGCAACTGCAGCAGCGCCACGGGTTCTCGGTGGATGAGATGGCGTTGCGGGGCGAACCGAATCTCGAGCATCCCGAACAGAAGCCACCGATACGGACATGGCGCAAACCGACGGCGGCTACTCGGGACCACAGTGGCAATCTCCCGCTCGAGCTGACCAGTTTCATCGACCGACGCACCGAGATATCGAAGCTGAAGAATCTGCTGTCGAGCTCGCGGCTGGTGACGTTGACCGGAACCGGGGGTGTCGGCAAGACGCGACTGGCGCTGCGGGCCGCCTCCAGTGCACGACGCGGTTTTGCCGACGGTGTGTGGTCGATCGAACTGGCCGAGGTGTCCGACCCGGCGCTCCTGGTCGACGTGGTAGCAGCCGCCCTCGGTGTGCGCAACGAGTCGGCCAGTCCGTCGCTCGAGGTTCTGATCGGCTTCCTCAACGCGCGAGAAATCCTGCTCGTTTTGGACAACTGCGAGCAGGTCGTGGAAGCCGTGGCCAAACTGACCGAGACGTTGCTCCGGACTTGTCCAGAGCTGCGGATTCTCGCCACCAGCCGCGAACCACTGAATATCGCCGGGGAGGCGGTGCTACGGGTGGCACCACTGACGGTCCCGGAACTCGACCTGCAGACGCCGCTGGTGGGGCTGCTCCGTTTCGATGCGGTGAAATTGTTCACCGATCGCGCCGCGGCAGCGGTGCCGGGCTTCGAGCTCGATGAGGACAACAAGGCCGCCGTCGCCGGGATCTGCGCTCATTTGGATGGGTTGCCACTGGCGATCGAGCTGGCCGCGGCCCGTATGCGCGCGATGTCGCCGCAACAGATCCTGGCCGGGCTCACCGACCGGTACGCGCTGCTCACCCGTGGCAGTCGCACCACACTGCCACGGCAGCAGACACTGCGGTGGTGTATCGACTGGAGCTACGGGTTGTGCACCCCGATCGAACAGCGCCTGTGGGCCCGGCTGTCGGTGTTCGCCAGCAGCTGCGAACTCGACGCCATCGAGCAGATATGCGCTGCCGACCTAGCAGCGGAAATCCGGTTCGATGTGCTGTCTTCTCTAGTGGACAAGTCGATCCTGGTCCGAGAGGAATCGCACGGTGTCGTGCGTTTCCGGATCCTCGAGACCATACGCGACTACGGCCGGGAAAAGCTACGAGAGTCCGGCGAAGGCACTGAGCTGCGCCGACGGCACCGCGACTGGTACCGGAGGTTGGCGCTGGACGCGGAAGCCGAGTGGATCAGCGACCGGCAGCTCGACTGGATCACCAGACTCGAACGCGAACTGCCCAACCTGCGCGAAGCACTCGAATCCTGCCTGTCCGAGGACACCCAGGAAGCAGCCGAAACAGGGCTGCGCACCACTGCCGCACTGTACGACTTCTGGAGCTTATGCGGTCTGTTCAGCGAAGGTCGATCCTGGATCGACCGGGTCCTCGCCCACCCAGGCGCGCAATCTAGCCCCGGCCGCATCAAGACGCTCTGCGTCGGCAGCCAGCTGTCCGCAGCGCAAGGTGATTTCGAGTATGCGGCCGCCCTTCTGGAGCAGGGACGGATGCTCGCCGAACATACCGCCGACCCCGCCATCCAGGCGCAGATCGCCTACGCCGCTGGCCTCCTCGCACTGGCCTGCGGTGAGGCGGCCGACGCATCATCCTTCTTCGAACATGCCGTCGAAATGCTCAGCTCGAATCAGACGGGGGATCTCTACATCGGTGCCCTGACCATCCTCGGCTGGTCATACGAATTGCGCGGCGACATGGCCCGAGCGACCGAGTACTACCGCCGAGTTTTTTCCATCGCCGAAGCGCAGGGCGAACTGCTCTATCGTTCAGCTGCGCTACGTGGCTTGGGCGTGGCCGCATGGCAGCAAGGCGAGCTGGACCATGCCGAACACTTGCTCGAGGAAGCGCTGCGAGTCAACCGACGGCCGAATAGCCCGGTGCTCACCGCGTTCAGTCTCGAGGCGCTGGCCTGGACTGTTGCCGACCAGGGCAACGCCGAGCGCGCCGCCGTGCTGCTGGGAGCCGCGCAGGGTATCTGGCTGGTGGGAAGCAGTGTTGGAGCTGTATTCCCGGACGTGTCGCGCTTTCACGAGAAATGCGAACGGATAGCGCGTCGCACACTCGACACACGCGGATTCGACGCAGCCTTCCGGCAAGGCCAGGCGATGGGTATGGGCGCTGCTGTCGCATACGCACTCGGGGAACAACTCGCCGATAAGGTGCGTGCATCCGCGAAATTGACAAAGCGTGAGCGACAGATCGCCGACCTCGTCGCCCAGGGACTCAGCAACAAGCAGATCGCCGCCAAACTGGTGATCTCACAACGCACAGTCGATGGCCACGTCGAACACATCCTGACCAAACTCGGCTTCACCTCACGCGCTCAGATCGCCGCCTGGACCGTCGAGGAGGCCTCATCCGTGTAGCTCGGCCGCCCGTCAGGATGAGTGCCTGGGTGACCTGTTGCGCAGACATGCGCCTCCGCATTTCGAAACGAGCCGAGTGGTGCGATTCCCCTCAATCGTGGAGACCGCACCATAGAGGAAATCGGCGCTGGTCGATATCTGCCCGACCGCTTGGCATAAACTTCCATCATGGAACACAAGAGTTTCGAGGGCATGAGCTGTCCGGTTGCGCTCGGGCTGGAGCGGGTCGGTGAGTGGTGGAGCATCCTGATCCTCCGGGACGCCACACATGGCCTGACTCGGTTCGACCAGTTTCAGAAGAGCCTGGGTATCTCGCCGAACTCTCTGTCCCGTCGGCTAGGTGCGCTCGTCGAGGCGGGCCTGCTGGAGCGGCGCCGCTACAACGAACGCCCCCCACGCGATGAGTACGTTCTGACCGAGGCTGGACACGCGTTCCGCCCGGTACTGATTGCCCTGTACGCCTGGGGCAATCAGTACTTCCCTCCCGAGGCGCCCAATGTTCGCCTCGTGCACAGTGAGTCCGGAGTCGATGTCGATCCGGTGTTGATCGACCGCTTGACGGGTCATCCGCTCGACGACGAGCACTCGACGTTCCTACCGGGGCCCGCTGCTGACGATCGGCTCCGCGCGGCCCTCGAGCGTAGAAGCCGACTCATCTCCTGAGTCCTCGCTGAGAGCTTTGCTGGTTACTCTCATCACCGTAGTCACTTGCATGATGATAGTGACTCGAGTTACATTCGGTGCGCTATCAGCCGTCAAGTGATGAGGTGCACAGTGAGTTCTTCGGTAAGTGACCGAGCTGTCCAGCAATACCGCTCGGTGGAGATCGAAACCAAGTACGTCGAGGTCGGCGACGTCCGCTATGCCTATCGGGAGCTGGGCCCGGACCGGCCGGTGGATACGACGCCGCTGGTCTTCCTGCACCGCTTCCGCGGAACGCTCGACGACTGGGACCCCGCCTTCGTCGACGCCGTGGCCGAGCAACGGCATGTGATCCTGTTCAGTGACGCTGCGGTCGGCTCGTCGACCGGGTCACCGGCGACCAGCGTGGACGAGAAGGCCCGCAACGCCGCGTCGTTCGTGCGGGTCCTGGGCCACGATGTCGTGGACGTGCTGGGATTCTCGATGGGTGGCTTCGTTGCGCAAGCCATCGCGATGCAGGAACCGACTCTGGTGCGCAAAGTTGTCGCGATAGGCACGGGCCCGGGCGGCAATCCGGAGACCGACCCGCACACCGATATCGTCTTCGGGATCGCTCTCACGCCCGAGTACTCCTTCGAAGACATCCGGTACCTCTTCTTCGCCGAGGGCCGTGACGCCGAGACCCAGGCCTACATCGATCGAAACGCGATGAGGACCGACCGCGAACCAGTCGTCACACCGGAAGTCATTCAGGCAATGGCCGGTTTGATCATGGACTTCATGGGCGGTAAGACCGGCCACTACGCCAGGCTCGGGGAGCTGCGCCAGCCGACGCTCATCATCGACGGGGACACCGACCCGTTCTTCCCGGTGAAGAACCAGTGGCTGCTCTATCGGGAACTGCCCAACGCGCAGCTGGCCGTCTACCCCCAGGCCGGGCATGCGCCCCATCAGCAGCATCCGGAAACCGTGGCTGCCCAGATCGACCGGTTCCTGGCCTACTCGTGATCAGCCCGGACGGATGCTGCCTGACGGCGCCCCGGATGTCTCTGGAAGGAACACGATGACCAGCTACGACGGCCTATACAGTGCCTGGCGCGACGATCCGCTGGGTTACTGGGGCACGCAGGCGTCCCGCATCGATTGGGAAGCGCCCTGGACCGCGGTGTTCGACGAGAACACCGGCCCTTACGGCCGATGGTTCCCCGGTGCCCGGCTGAACACGAGCTACAACTGTCTCGATCGTCATATCAATGCGGGTGCGGGCGATCGGCCCGCACTGGTCTGGGATAGTGCGATGACGGGTGAGATCGTCACCCACACCTACCGTGAGCTGCGCGACCGCGTGGCGAAGGTGGCCGGTGCGCTCGCCGCGGTGGGCGTTCGCCGCGGCGATCGTGTCGTCATCTACATGCCGATGATCCCCGAGGCTGCGATCGCGATGCTGGCGTGCGCCAGGCTGGGAGCGATCCACTCCGTTGTGTTCGGCGGCTTCGCGGCTGCCGAGTTGGCAGGCCGGATCGATGCCACCGAACCGCGGGCGATCATCGCCGCATCGTGCGGGCTGGAACCGGGCAGGGTTGTGGCGTACAAACCGGTGCTCGACGCCGCACTGGCGCAGTCGCGACATCGTCCCGAGGCGTGCTTCGTGCTGCAACGTCCACAGGCGCTCGCCGAGCTCGAGCCCGGCCGCGATCATGACCTGCTGGCGGCGGAGGCAGCGGCGAGCCCGCACGATCCGGTGCCCGTCGACGCCTCGGATCCGCTGTACATCCTGCACACCTCGGGCACGACAGGACGACCGAAGGGCATCGTCCGCGACAACGGCGGCCACGCGGTCGCGCTCGCCGCATCCATCCCGACCATCTTCGGACTGAGAGCCGGTGACGTTTTCTGGGCGGCATCGGACGTGGGCTGGGTCGTCGGACACTCCTATATCGTCTACGCGCCGCTGCTGGCCGGTCTGACATCGGTGATGTACGAGGGCAAGCCGATCGCGACCCCGGACGCCGGCGCGTTCTGGCGCGTGATCGCGCGACACCAGGTCAATGTCCTCTTCACCGCCCCGACGGCAATACGTGCGATCAGACGGCAGGATCCGGATCTGGACATGCTGGGGCGACACGACATCTCGTCTCTACAGGCGGTGTTCCTGGCGGGCGAGCGGTGTGACCCGCCGACGGCAACGTGGCTGCAATCCCGGATCGACAGACCAGTCATCGACAATTGGTGGCAAACAGAGACCGGCTGGCCCATCACAGCGCGGTTCCGCGGGGGTGAGCTCACGCCCTTCAAGCCCGGTTCGGGGGGCAAACCCAGTCCCGGATTCGAGGTTGCCGCGCTCGGCGGCGCCGGCGTCCCGCTGGCCGTCGGCGAGACGGGCAACCTTGCGCTCCGTCTGCCGTTACCACCCGGCTGTGCACCCACACTGTGGGGCGACGACAACGGCTACCGCACGTCGTACCTGGCCGACTTTCCTGGTTGGTACCGCACCGGCGATGCCGGACACGTCGACGAGGACGGCGACGTATGGGTCCTCGGCCGGACCGACGACATCATCAACGTGGCCGGGCACCGGCTCTCGACCGGTGCGATGGAGGAAGTTCTGGCCGCGCATCCAGATGTCGCGGAATGCGCGGTGATCGGAGTGGCCGACCCCTTGAAGGGCGAGTCACCCATCGGCTTGGTGGTGTTGAAGGCCGGAGCGAGCCGGGACGTGGACATCTTGCGGCGCGAACTGATCGAGATGGTTCGCAACCGGATCGGGGCGGTTGCGTCCCTGCGCAATGCAGTCGTCGTGGACCAGCTCCCCAAGACTCGTTCCGGAAAAATCCTTCGCCGAAGTCTGCGCGACCTGGCGAACGGTTTGCCGGTGCAGATCCCACCGACGATCGAGGACCCGAGCGTACTCGAGCGCCTTCGTGGCGTCTTCGCCACTGCATGACCGCGTTCGCCTGATTTCAGGTAATCATCCGATTCGGCGCTACAACGCGACGGATTCACCACGACTCGACGCGTTGTCGGTCGACGCCACCATCACAATTCAGGACTCAGTACAAAGGGGTACTCATCATGTCTGGACGAGTTGCGGGCAAAGTTGCCTTCATCACCGGGGCCGCCCGAGGGCAGGGCCGGAGCCATGCGCTGCGGCTTGCCGAGGAAGGGGCGGACATCATCGCCCTCGACATATGTAAACGGCTTGGGTCGGCGCGATATGACTTGGCGACGTCGCAAGACCTCGCCGAAACAAGAAAGGCGGTGGAAGCCCTCGGGAGGCGGGTCCTGACCGTCGAGGCCGATGTGCGAGATGAGCGACAACTCGCGGAGGCATTCCACGCCGGGGTCGCGGAGATCGGCCCGGTCGACATTGTGATCGCCAACGCCGGTGTCGCCCTCTTCGCCGTCGACGAACCGCACGAGGCATGGCAGGACACGATCGACATCAACCTCACCGGCGTCCTCAACACGCTCGAGACCGCTGTGCCTTCGATGATCGAGCGCGGTCAAGGTGGTGCCATCGTGCTCACGAGTTCGACCGCGGGTTTGCGCGGAATACTCGGTCCGTCACGAGGAGCGCTCGCGTACGTCGCCTCCAAACACGGCATGGTCGGGCTGATGCGCTCGTATGCCAACAACCTTGCAGCCCACTCGATCCGGGTGAACACGGTGAATCCGACGGGCGTGGAAACACCCATGATCGCGACCCCCTCGATCGAGGCATTCCTCAAGCAGAACCCGCAGCTTGTTTCGCACGTTACGAACGCAATGCCGGTCGGCCTCATCTCGGTGCAGGACGTCAGCAACGCGGTGCTCTACCTGGTTTTCTGACGACGGCCGCTACGTCACCGGTACGACGTTGTCGGTCGACGCCGGATTCAACAACAAAAATTAAGGAACTGATCATGACTGGACGAGTTGAGGGCAAGGTCGCCTTCGTCACCGGCGCTGCCCGGGGACAAGGGCGGGCGCACGCGGTGCGGCTGGCATCGGAAGGGGCCGACATCATCGCCGTCGACCTGTGTGCGCCGATCGACTCGGTGCCCTACGCGCTGGCGAGTGAGGAAGACCTGAAGGAGACGGTCAAGGCGGTCGAGGGTCTCGGTCGGAGGATCGTGGCGCGTCGGGCGGATGTGCGGGACGTCTCGGCTCTCGAGGCAGCCGTGTCGGACGGGGTCACCGAGTTCGGGCGCCTCGACATCGCTGTGGCGAACGCTGGGATCCTCTCGGCGGCCCCCACCGAGGCGATGCCCGAGCAAAGTTGGCAGGACATGATCGATGTGAACCTTACCGGCGTCTACCACGCCGCCAAGGCCGCGATCCCCCACATCCGGGCGGGCGGCGTAGGTGGGTCGATTGTTCTGACCAGCTCCGCACTCGGCATCCGGGCCATGCCGAACCTGCCGCACTACGTCGCCGCGAAGTCAGGGGTCATCGGGCTTATGCGGGCCATGGCCCTCGAGCTCGCCGCAGACAAGATCCGCGTCAACACCGTCAATCCCAGCATCGCCGACACGCTCATGGTGCAGAACGACGCCCTGTACAAGCTCTTCGTTCCCGGCATCGAAAGCCCGACTCGGGAGCAGGCTGCCGAGGTCTTCGCAACCCTGAATCCAATGCCGACACCGTGGGTCGATGTCGAGGACGTCACCAATGCGGTGCTGTTCCTCGTGTCGGACGAAGCCCGCTTCGTCACGGGCCTCGAGCTCAAGATCGACGCCGGATTCTGCCTGGCCTGAAGTTGAAATGACCTTTCTACGAGGAGACGAGATGAGAGCAGTACTGATCCTGAAGGACGACGCCGGGCAGCGCGCGGAGCTCACCGAGATCCCCGACGATGAAATCGGTACCGGCGATGTGACCATCGCGGTCGACTACTCGGCAGTGAACTTCAAGGACGGCCTGGGCGTGACCGGCGCCGTGCCGGTCGTCGAGCGCTTCCCGATCGTCGCAGGCATCGACCTCGCCGGCACCGTTGTCGAGGCGACGGCCGAGTCAGGCTTCGCGCCGGGCGATTCCGTCGCCGTCAACGGATGGGGACTCGCGGTCGACCACAATGGCGGATTCGCTACCCGCGCAAGGGTGCCGGCGGCTTGGATCACCAGAATCCCTTTGCGATTCACGACCTGGCAGGCAATGGCGATCGGGACAGCCGGCTACACGGCCGCCCTGAGCGTCGTGGCGCTGCAACGCCACGGATTGACGCCGAACGCTGGGCCTGTCGTGGTCACCGGCGCCGCCGGCGGTGTCGGTTCCGTAGCGATCGCACTGCTTGCCGCTCTCGGACATGAGGTTCACGCGTCGACCGGACGTCTGGGCGAGAAGGATTACCTGAGGACCCTCGGGGCCTCCGAGATCATCCCGCGGGAGGATCTTGCCGAACCTGTCCAGGCGGCGCTCGGATCCGAGCGATGGGCCGGCGGCGTCGACACCGTGGGCAGTCACACGCTGGTAAACGTTCTCAGCCAGATCCACTATGGCGGAGTTGTGGCGAACTGCGGTCTGGCTCAGGGGCTCGATCTTCCGGGCTCGGTCGCGCCGTTCATCCTCCGGGGCGTGACCTTGGCCGGGATCGACTCCGTCAATGCCGCCGTCAGCAGCCGAAACGAGGCCTGGGACTTGCTCGCCGAGCATCTCGACGCGCATCTGCTCGAGGAGATGACGACCACGGTGCCGCTGGATCAGGCAGCGGCGGTGGCACAGCAGGTCCTGACCGGAGCGATCCGCGGTAGGACGGTCGTAGACGTCAACGCCTGAGTGCGGCGGAACCAAAACCTGCGACCAACGGGATCGGACCGTGACCTTCGGCGAAATCGCCGAAGGTCACGGTGCGGTGTGTCGTGTGTCGGTCGACTGATACCGGCCGGTACCCGGTTCAGGATCAGGGGGTTTGCCAGCGCTGTTTGCCGGATCTGCCTCGCTGCGATGGCTACCGTCACCGGGTTGTCGCGGTGAGCGACACCGCGGACGAGTACCGGCTGTGCGCGCGGTGTACCGACGGGTGGGTGGGTTGTGTGTCGTGTCGTCGGCTGACCGCGCCCTACAGCGCACCGATTTCGGGGAGGTGGTGTGTGGGCGTTGCGCGGAGATGTTCTTCGACTTGCGCACCGGTTGCAGCCGATTCAGCGCTACCTGGGTGGCGGATTACTCACCGGAAAGTACCGGCACTCCAGTGCGGGCCGGCTAAACGACCTGAAGACGCTGGTCCACACCGAAAGTGCAAGCCAGAAGACCGCGATCGTCGACGCCGTCCTCGACCTCGCCGAGCAGACCGGTGTCACCCCGGCCCAGATCGCCATCGCTTGGCTCAACGAGCGCGCCACACGCGGCACCACATCGCACATTCCGATTATCGGCCCGCGCTATACCGAACAGCTCGACGAATACCTGCGGGCACTCGACATCCCCCTCGCACCGGACCAGTGCGAGCGACTCGCCCAGATCAGCGCCGTGCCTCTCGGTGTCCCGCACGAAGTGAACTCTGATCGTCGCGACGCCCTGCGGGGCGGCGACGCATCACTGTTCATCGCGCCCGTCGCGCCAGCGGTCTAACGCAGAGCGGGTGCGGTCCTCGTGCGTCAGGACGGGACTCGGTCAGCCAACGTGGTCGGCGTCCAGAAGCGTCAGGGCGTTCCGGACGCCCTGCTCCAGAACAACATCGGAGAGCTGCCGGTCGGGCAGGGCCCGGGAAAGTTGCATCGTTCCGGCCATCATGGCGAAGATGCCCAACACCCTTACACGCACCGATTGCGGATCAGCTGGAGCAACCAAGGCGGCGATATCGTCGATGATGGCCAGCATCCCCTCCGAATAAGCCTGCCGGGTCGGATCCGAGCTGCGCGCGATCTCGTCCAACAGGGCCGCCGACGGACACCCCTCCTCCCGACTATCGCGGTGCTGGGCCGATAAATACTCGCGCACGAACAGTTCCAATTCATCACGGCTTCCTACCCGCGCGGCGAAATCAGCGCGCTGTGCGCGCAACTGGCCAGCAACGGCATTGGCCACGAGATCGTCCTTGGACGAGAAATGCGCGTAAAAGGCCCCGTTGGTCAGCCCGGCATCCTTCATCACGGTCGCAATACCCGAGCCGTCGATACCGTCCTTCTTGAACCGACGCCCGGCAAGATCGACGATTCGTTGCCTCGTCTCCAGCTTGTGCCCACTCGCGTAACGCATAACACTCCTCCGACGCCGGCGCGGCCCACCGGCGGCCAATCATCTCCTATTGGATTAGGATTATACTATTATGACGATAATTCAAGCGTAAAGCGCTTTCGACGACGATCCCCGACCTGTGGCACTCACCGCAGACACATCCTCGATGCACCCCAAAGCGGGCGCCGCCGCGCTGACACGACGTGGCCGGCCCGATACGCGCAACCGAGGCGGCACACACCAGAGATGCCCCCGCGGTCGCCGAGCGAATCGTAGCGGCCACGACCGGACGGAGCCGAAGCCACACTTCCCGGTGGGGTCTACGGCCAGCCGGATCGGCACGTGGAGCCCGGTCACACATCCCGGAGCCGGCTCGCATGAGTTCGATGCACTACCGACCCGTAAGTGCCATTAGGTGGTCGACAGCAAGTCTCCCAGTTCTCGGCTATGCTGCTCGAGCCACACCGCTTCCTCACCTGGAGCGGGCATGATCAGGCTGGCCTCCATGATGAAGGTGGGGTCCAGTTCATTGAGGCCGAGCAGCAGACTGCGGGCGTCCTGCCCGGTTATCGCGGTCCACGCTGCGGACAGCCGGGTGAGCGCGTGACGCCCGGTCACGCCCGGCGCGAATATTGCCGTTGATCACCGACACCACGTGTGGCTTACCGGCGGTGAAAAAGGCAGAAGGCTCGTATTCGGTGAAAACAACATTGACGAATCCACGCGGTGCGCCGGTCACCGAACAATGTACGGTGGTGATCGCTTCAGCTAGTTCGCCACGGCGATCGGCATACAGCGACCCCGTCGGCACCAGGCATTGATACAAAGGCATGGCATTTTCGTATCAGAGGTTGATATCGCGCTCTAGGATTTCCAATGAGTCCCTTCGGTAGCACATCGACGATGCGCACCGTCCGGGGGTACTTGCCACACACGAACCCGTCGGCGGCCGGTTATGGCCCGAGGAACAATCGTTCGTTGGGCAAGCGACGTGCCGGTGGGCATTCCTTGGTCGTGCTGCGGACCAATTCGATTTGGCCGAGTAGTCGACGGCCATGTCACCCAACCATATTCGCAGGTGTACATCCCGTCGCCTGGCCAACGACGCGTCGAATGTCATACCGTGGCCTCCGCTAGGCACCGCAACCCACTGATCACCGATGACCTCAGTCGAGCGTGACGACGACCTTCCCGGCCTTGACCTTGCCGCTTTCGACATAGGCCATTGCTTCGAGTGTCTGGTCGAACGCGAAGGTCGAGTCGAGGACCGGGCGGAGATGGCCCGCGTCGTAGAGGGCGGCGAGCTCGCTCAACTGCGCACCGCTGGCCCGCATGAAGAAGAACGAGTACCCCACACCGAGCTTCCGCGCAGCGCGGCGAACCTTTCGACTCAGGAACCATGTCACGATCTCGAAGGGCTTGGGAGCGCCGAGCTGTCTGGGGAATCCGGCGTCAGGCGGGCCCGCGACGCCGATCGCTCGTGCCCCGGGCCTGAGCACTGTGAGCGACTTCATGAGGTTTTCGCCGCCGAGCGAGTCCAGGACGAGGTCGTAGTCGGAGAGAACCTCGGAGAAGTCCTGCTTGGTGTAGTCCACCACGACGTCGGCGCCGAGTTTGCGGACCAGTTCCTCGCTGGCTCCGTTGGCGGTGGTCGCGACATGCGCTCCGAGATGCTTGGCGAGCTGGATCACGGTCGACCCGAGCCCCCCGGCACCGGCGTGCACGAGCACCTTCTGCCCGGCCTTGACCTGCGCCTTCTCGACCAGGATCTGCCATGCGGCCAGCGCGACCAAGGGAACCGCTGCAGCCTCGTGCAGGGTGAGCGAGGCGGGCTTGAGCGCGACATCCTCCTGGTCGATCGCAATGTACTCCGCAAAGGCGCCGATACGCAGGTCGCGCGGACGGGCATAGACTTCGTCGCCGACCTTGAAGTCGCGGACACCCGCTCCCACCCGAGTGACCACTCCGGCCAGATCGTGGCCGAGCACAAACGGAGTCTTGTACTTCAATAGCTGCTTGAATTCACCGTTGCGGACCATCTTGTCCAGAGGATTGATGCTGGCGGCACTAACCCTGACCAGGACATCACCATCGCCGACCTTCGGCTCGGGGACCTCGGCAGCCCTGAGACCTTCCTTACCATAGCGAGCGACTACGAACGCTTTCATGTCTGTTCACCTTCATTGGGATCGATGGACGTACTGGGTCGTCCCGCCTGGTGATGAGATGCCAGCCACGTGCGCTCCGCCAGGCGTTTGTACCTTCGTTATCACTTCGACCGTAAGGCTGGGCGGCCCGGACGAAACTTGATCGCGTCCACCTAAGCGGGACCTGGAGGATAGTGACATCGGCATCTCCGAAGCCCGGCAGGACGTTCGGACGGTGTACCCGGTCCCAGTAGGAAGTCTGGCAGGGATTGCACGGCAGCGCGCGGAGTCGGCAAAACGTGGACGAGATTCCGCCCTGGACCGATACGATCGGCTATAGCGCCGGTTCCACAGGTTCGAGCTCAAAGATCGCGTAGCCATCCTGGACCGCGACCGGGACGACGCCAGCGATGAGGGAGGCCACCGCCTGCGGAAGCTCGCCTCGACCGATCTTGCCCGAGAACTCCAGGCCCACACAGGTTGTTCGGGGCCGCGGCGAGTGCGCTCGAAGACTCGACTGATAGTCGGCTCACGGTTCACCGGCCGGCTGCGGCGAGTTGAGGGTAGAGGGTCGTGAGTGGCCCCGCCAGACCGGCCTTGACCTCATTCGATATGCGGTCCGCGAGAACTTCGTAGGCGCCGGTTTCCACGCCGTCGTAGGCCCGCTTCACGACCTCTGCGGGATCGTTCTTGTCGACATCGAGACCAGCGGTCATCGGAGTGTCGGTGTAGCCGAGATACAGGGCAGTGACCAGGGTGCCATTGGAGAGCAGCATGAGTCGTTGCGTGTTGGTCGCCGACCACAAGGCAGCCTTGGTAGCGCTGTAACCATCGCCGATCCCGATCCACGACAGAACCGAGAGCACATTGAGGAGCGCACCTCCGCCGTTCTTGGCGAGAGTTGGCGCGAACCCGTCAGCGACCGCCAGAGGCCCGAAGAAGTTCACTTCGAACAGGTCGCGTAGCGCGGGAGAATCTCCCATCACAGTCGCTCCGTTGGCGGCCCCGGCGTTGTTCACGACGAGCGTGACGTCGGTAGCCGTCGCGACGGCCGCGGCGATCGACTCGGGACTGGCGACGTCGAGGGCGAGCGGAACGACTCGTGGATCGTCCCAGCTTTTCGGGGTCCGGGCCGTGGCATAGACCTTGGCCGCACCACGCTCCAGGGCCTGCCGGACGAACTCGCCGCCGAGCCCTCCGTTGGCGCCGGTCACGAGGACGACCGTGTTGGTGAAAGCGGGCATGGGACTCCTCCTCAGCTCGGGAACTCAATCAGGGCACTACGCATGCCGCGCACCTGCTCTTCATTCGACCTTGCTAACACCATAGCATTATGATCATAATATTACGCATACTGAAATCATGATTCGGAGCACAGATGACCTCCCTCGATACCCCCCTGGACCTTCCATCCGGCCTGCGACTTCCCAATCGCATTGCGAAAGCCGCGCTGAGCGAGGCCCTGGGAGACGGTGACAACTCGCCGGATCACCGCATAGTGACCCTGTATCGCCGGTGGGCACAGGGTGGCTACGGCCTGCTGATCACCGGCAACATCATGATCGACCGCGCCCATCTCGGGGAGCCGGGCAACATCGTGATCGAGGACGACCGCGCCCTTCCGCAGTTCACGGCGTGGACGAAGGCCGCACACGACGGCGGGGAAGCGATCTTTGCCCAACTGAACCATCCGGGCCGTCAGTCGAACCTGCTGAATATCGGACACAAGCCCGTCGCGCCGAGTCCCGTGCCACTTTCGTTTCCCGGCGCGGCCACCCCGCGTGAGCTCACTGCCGCGGAGATCGAGGAGATCATCGACCGGTTCGCGAGAGCGGCCGAGGTGTGCGAGGCCTCGGGCTTCGACGGGGTTCAGATCCATGCCGCTCACGGCTATCTGGTCACGCAGTTCCTGTCACCATTGTCCAACCTCCGGTCCGACGAGTGGGGCGGTGACCTCCAGCGACAGATGCGGTTCCTGATCGAGATCGTCCGACGTGTACGCAACCGGGTCGGTCCAGGTTTCGCGTTGTCGGTGAAGCTGAACTCGGCCGACTTCCAGCGAGGTGGCTTCGACGAAGACGATTCGCGCGCGGTAGTTGCGGCACTGGCACAAGAATCCGTCGATCTGATCGAGGTCAGCGGCGGCAACTACGAATCACCCGCCATGTCCGGATCCGAAGCGTCCTCCACCAGAACGAGAGAGGCCTACTTCCTCAACTACGCCCGATCGGTCCGCCGGGAAGCCGGCGACGTACCTCTCGCCGTCACCGGCGGATTTCGCAGCCGCAGAGGAATGCAGGACGCGCTCACAGCAGGCGACTGCGATCTCGTGGGAATCGCCCGTCCGACAGTGACCACGACCGATGCGGCAACCGCAATCCTCAATGGTCGAATCGAGACCCTGTCCACCCACGAGATCCGAGTCGGAATGCGCGGCCTGCTGGGTCGTTTCGCGGACCTGAAAACACTCGACGGCGTGTTGAATCTCAGCTGGAACGGCGACCAGCTGCACCGCCTCGCGCATGGCAAGGAACCGGACCTCAACCGCGGACCGCTGGTGACGGCGCTCACCATGCTGCGCCGCAACGGGCGCTTGTCCCTCACTCCCCGCCGGGGGGTTGCATGACCTATGACCTCGCCGACAAGGTCGTGTTCATCACCGGCGGCAACGGTGGCATCGGCAGCGCCACGGCACGCGAGATGCTGAAGAGGGGCGCCCGAGTGGTCGTCGCGGACATCGACCCGGCAACACCGCTGCGTGCGTCCGAGCTGGATGCCGACAGGGCACTGGGATGCGTCGCAGACGTTCGCGACCGTGCCTCCCTCGATGACGTAGTGGCCCAGGCCATCGAACGGTTCGGCCGCCTCGATGTTGCGATTGCCAACGCCGGCCTCCTCGCCAAAGCAGCGACCCTTCGCAACACACCGACTGCCGACCTGGAAGCAACCATGGCGGTCAATGTCACGGGTGTCGCCAACACGGTGGCGGCCGCACTGGACGCGGTGATTGCCACGAAAGGGCAGATCGTACTGATCAGCTCAGTGTTCGCCTTCGTTAATGGCATGGGCACGATCCCGTACGCGATGAGCAAAGCAGCAGTCGAGCAGCTTGGTCGCGGACTGCGCATCGAGCTCGTCGAGCATGACGTCTCTGTCCTCACCGCCTACTTCTCGCTGGTCCAGACCGACATGATCGCGCGCGGGGTTGATGAGGACCCCGTGGTGATGGAACTACTCTCCACGCTCCCCAAACCGATGCGCACGCGGATTCCCCCGACCGCAGCCGCCACCGCCATCGCCGATGGACTCGAATCCAGATCGACGCGCGTCATTCGCCCAACCGTGTGGCGCCCGGTCTCAGCACTGCGAGGGCTTATCGGTCCCCCGTTGGATGCCCGCTTCGCCACCGACCGTCGCATCCTCGACGTCGTCGCCCGCCTCGACGCCCGCGCGGCGGCAGCCCCTGACTCCGAAACACGAAAAGGAAAGAAGGAACTCACATGACCACCTGGCAAACGGCCCCCACGAAGACCATCGACATAGACGGCATCCCTTTCAGCTATCGCGAGTTCGGTGAGGCCGGCGGTGTGCCGGTCGTGTTTCTCCACCACTTCACCGCTGTGCTCGACGACTGGGACCCTCGTGTTCTCGACGGCATCGCAGCGCGCCACCACGTGATCGCCTTCGACAATCGCGGCGTCGGCTCGACCGGCTCCAAGGTCCCCGGCGATGTCGAACAGATGGGCGCCGACGCTATCGCGTTCATCAGAGCGCTCGGCTACGACCAGGTAGACCTTTTCGGCTTCTCCCTGGGTGGCGCCGTGGCGCAGATGGTCGCCCTCCAGGCACCCGATCTCGTCCGGCGCATGGTGCTGGCCGGCACCGGCCCCCGCGGCGGCGGCGGCATCTGGAAAATGCCGTTCATCGTGGGTAGCGCGTACTTCAAGGCATTCCTGACCCGCAAGGACCCTCGCCATTTCCTCTTCTTCCCGCGTACAGCCGAAGGAAAGAAGGCAGCCGACGAGTACTTCGCTCGGCTCGCGGAGAGGACCCAGGACCTCGATCGCGCCATCTCCCGTCAGGCGCGAAACGCGCAACTTCGGGCCATCACCGCCGGAGGGCTGCACGCTCCCGACGACCTCTCGGCGATCAAGATTCCGGTGTTCGTCGCCAACGGCGACAAGGACCTGATGGTCTCCAGCGCCCACTCCGCCGACATGGCGGCCCGGTTGCCGGACGCCAAGCTGCGCATCTACCCCAACTCCGGTCACGGCGGCGTGTTCCAGTACCACCGTGAGTTCGTTCCCGAAGTGCTTGCTTTCCTGCGCGACTGATCACGGAGGCGATGACAATGCCCACCGGACGGTCCTGGTGCGCCGCGGCCGGCTCACCCGCTGCGCCGACGAGGTCACCTCGACCTGGTCGACATCGAGCGGCAACATATACACGCGGTCGGCATCTATTGATTCAGAACGAGCGACAATGCTCCACTCCCCATCGAACCAATAGGCCAGCTCGGTGTGTACTCGGATCACCTCCCCGCCGAGGTACTGTCACGTCGCGGGACTCATCCTCGCCCTACTCGACGCACGCAACGAAAACTCGTGGACCGAGCCCGAGCCCGACGTGGCTGCAGCGCGTGCGTGCCTCATCGCCCTCGGAGTAGCTCCCGGCGAGACAGATGCAATCGCCAGGACCGCAGCGGCATTGGAATGTGCTCACATTGCACGCGACCATCCGGCAACCGCAACCATGCTCACACGTGCAGATGAGACGCCCAGCCGAGGAGTCCCAAGAAGTTCGAAGCCAGACGCCGCCACGCCGAGGAGGATGCCACCATGACAGGGCGGCGCGGGCCGAGCTTGACGCTTTGTCCGGCTACGAGGATGCGACCGGCGGTTGTGCCGCGCGACAGATATCGCAGAGATTGACTCAGCCGACGCCCCCACGTTCGCCCATTTCCAACCTCGACTCGTATTCGCGCAACGCCACAGCGTGCGACGCTGTGGCGCGGTCTCGCTCATCGCCCAGTCCAACGGTGAGATTCACGCCCATCGGTAGCATCACGTCCGACACCGCGTCATCGAAATCAGCGAAGTGCTCGGCCAGCTCCAGGGTGATGTAGCCGTGGACAAAACTCCACAGCTGCGCTGTGACCACAGAGGCCCATTGCGGACATGGCGTAGACGTTGGCGTGGTCGAGCATGACGCCCTTCGGTACGCCGGTTGTGCCACTGGTGTAGATCAGCAGAGCAAGGGCGGACGAGTCCGACTGGTGTTCGGGCGCGTCGCCCACCCTCTGTGCTCTCCGATATCCCGAAATCCTTCGCGGCCTGCCGCAGTGTCGTCTGGCCCTTGCGTGCCACGGCGACTATGTCACGACGGAATTCGGGGTAGGGCTTCGGCACGGTGACGCATCCGCTCACAGCGAAGACCTATCAGTCTCCTCAGATCGGGAGCCAACCTAAGCCAGGACAGTCCCCCGTTGACGCCACCGCCACATGTCGTTATCGCCAACCCCGGCCTTGCCCGTCATCGTATCGATGACCAGGTACGCCAACTGCGGATGCTGGTCGATCACCGAGGCGATGTCATCAAGCGCCGAACCACGCTGATCAATCAGCTCAAGCACAACTGCCTCTATAGTGCAATCACACCCACGGCGACCTGGGCCGGACGAGGACCGTCTCCCCAATCCAGAGCCATCGTGCACGCGGCACACACCGCAGCCGACCTGCTCAGTCTTTTTGATACACCGGCATCGCCTATGCTGTAGGCGTTCCCGTCGCGGCGGATGCAGATTCACCCGCTTCCGTGTCTGCCTGCCTTCTCGACGGCAGACAATCACTGCGGCGGTCGCCGCGCCGACTCGTCAGGAAAGGCTGAGGAGTGGCGCGGATCTTCGCACTCGCCAGACGTGCAGCCCTCGTCAGACATGCAGCAGGAGCGCATCGCCTTGCCCGCCACCGCCACACAGCGCGGCGGCACCGATACCGCCTCCGTGCCGGCGTAGTTCATGGGCGAGGTGGAGGGTGACGCGTGCGCCCGACATGCCGATCGGATGTCCGAACGCGATGGCACCGCCGTTGACGTTGACCCGGTCGGGATCGATGGCGAGTGCGTGGGTCGAGGCGATCGCCACGGCGGCGAACGCCTCGTTGATCTCCACAAGGTCGAGGTCGAGCGCGGTGATGCCCGCGGTGGTGCAGGCTTTGACGATAGCGTTGGCGGGTTGCTGGTGCAGACCGGAATCCGGACCCGCGACCATACCGTGGTCGCCGATTTCGGCCAGCCACGTCAGTCCGTGGGCCTCGGCGTACTGCTTGCTGGCGATGACCAGTGCGCAGGCCCCGTCGTTGATCGGCGATGCGTTGCCGGCGGTGATAGTTCCGCCGGTTCGGAATGCGGGTGTCAGCCGGGCCAGCGTTTCGACGGTGGTGTCGGCTCGGATGCCTTCGTCGCGGTCGATCCGGCTGCTCGTTCCCTTCCGGCCGGGTACGTCGACGGCGACGACTTCGTCATCGAAAATGCCGTTTTCCCAGGCTTTTGCCGCGAGTTGATGGGATCGGGCGGCGAAGGCGTCCTGATCTTCCCGGCTGATGTCGGGTGGGTTGCCGGTGTCGGTAAGCCTGCCCATGGGCTGGTCGGTGAAGGCGTCGTGCAGTCCGTCGAGGGCCATGTGGTCGACAAGGGCGACGTCCCCGTATTTGAACCCGGTGCGTGACCCCGGCAGCAGGTGGGGTGCCCTGCTCATGGATTCCATTCCACCGGCGACTACGACCCGGTGAGTGCCGGCACGGATGAATTGGTCGGCGAGGATGATCGCTTCGATCCCCGACAAACAGACCTTGTTGATGTTGAGTGCCGGCACGGTCATCGGAATCCCCGCCTCGGCCGCGGCCTGCCGGGCGGGCATCTGTCCCGCACCAGCGGTGAGTACCTGCCCCATGATGACGTATTCGATTGCGTCGGTGGTGATTCCAGCTTTCCTGAGGGCGCCGGCGATGGCGATCCCGCCGAGTTCTGTGGCCGAACGCTCAGCCAGGCAACCGCGTAGGCGGCCGATGGGAGTGCGTGCGCCGGCGAGGATTACGGAGGTGTCCACGGGATATTGGCCCTTTCGGTCGTGAGCTGGGCGAATCTCGGTGAGATATTTATATGGTACCAGCGTACTGAATATTGTACCCAGCCTGTAAACGGCCGCTGAATGCGGGCAAGTCGGGCGGAACCGCAAGAGCCGGATCGACTCGTTACGGAGGTACGCGACAAGACACTCGCCCCCAACCGGATCGCCGGGCTCAGCCCGCCGCAGGTCCGGCGTTGGCTTGCGATACCTTGAAAGCCAAGGGGGGTTTGGTTCGCCCGGCGTGGCGGTCGGCGGCCGCGAGCTTCCAATTTCGCACTCGCGACCCGAAGACGTCATCACCTCGGTGACCTGGGCGGTCTACCGAAGTGATGACAGACGAATCAGGCGTTGACGTCTACCACGGTCCTCCCACGTACAGCGCCAGTGAGGACCTGCTGTGCCACTGTCGCGGCCTGATCGAGTGGAATCGTGGTCGTCATCTCCTCGAGCAGACGCTCGTCGAGATGCTCGGCGAGGAGCTCCCACGCCGCGTTTCGGCTGCTCGCGGGGGCGTTGACGGAGTCGATCCCGGCCAGGGTGACGCCCCGGAGGATGAAGGGTGCGACCGAGCCCGGCAGGTCGAGTCCCTGGGCGAGACCGCAGTTCGCCACGGCCCCGCCGTAGCGGATCTGGCTGAGAACGTTGACCAGGGTGTGGCTGCCGACGACGTCGACACCGCCGGCCCAACGCTCGGATCCCAGTGCCGCCTGGGCTGGTTCGGCGAGGTCCTCTCGCGGGATGATCTCGGAGGCACCCAGGTTCTGCAGGTATTCCTTCTCACCCAGCCGCCCGGTGGATGCGTGAACCTCGAATCCGAGAGCGGCGAGTAGTGCGATCGCCACAGAACCGACACCGCCCGCGGCGCCGGTGACCACCACCGGCCCGGCATCCGGCGTCAGTCCGTGGCGACGCAGCGCCACGACGTTGAGGGCCGCCGTGTAGCCTGCTGTCCCGATCGCCATGGCCTGCCAGGTCGTGAATCGCGCCGGAATTCGAGTGAGCCATGCCGCCGGAACCCTTGCGCGGGTAGCAAACCCGCCGTTGTGATTGACTGCGAGTCCCCATCCGTTGACAGCGACAGATTCGCCGGGGGCGAACCCCGACTCCGCGGTCGCCTCGACAACGGTGCCCGCCAAGTCGATGCCCGCGACGATCGGGAATCGTTCGACAACGGGCACAGCGCCGGTCACGCCGAGGCCGTCTTTGAAGTTCACCGCCGAGTAGTCGACCGCGATGGTCACATCACCCTCGCCGATCCGATCGTCGGGAATTTCGGTCAGTTCCGCCCGCTGACCGGCCTCGTCCTTCAGGATCTGGACTGCTCTCATCTTCCCTCCTACGAATTGTGTTGATTTCCAGGGTTTGCGGGTCAGGCCAGGCAGAATCCCGCGTCGATCTTGAATTCGAGGCCGGTGACGAAACGAGCTTCGTCCGAGACGAGGAACAGCACCGCGTTGCTGACGTCGACGGCATCGACCCACGGTGTCGGCATCGGGTTGAGCGTCGCGAAGACCTCGGCGGCCTGTTCGCGTGTGGGGTTCTCGATATGAGGGACGAAGAGCTTGTGGATGGCGTCGTTCTGCACCATCAGCGTGTCGGCGATGCTGGGGTTGACGGTATTGACCCGAATCTTGTCCGCCGCGAGCTCGAGAGACATCGACCGCATGAGCCCGATGACCCCTGCCTTGGCGGCGACGTAGTGCGGCAGATTCGGCATGGCCCGAATGCCGACCGCGGAACTGGTCAAAACGATCGACCCGCCCGAGCCGCCCGCCCGGATGTGCGGGATCGCGGCCTTGGCGGCGTGGAATACGCCGGTGAGGTTCACGTCGATCATGTCCTGCCAGCTCTGCTCCGGCATCGCCTCGGTGGGCGCAGCCGACAGAATCCCGGCGTTAGCCACGGCGATGTCGAGGTGCCCAAACTCGGTCACCCCCTCCGAGACCGCGGATTGCAGCGCGGAGAAGTCCCGCACATCCGCGCGCTGGGCCACAATCCTGCGGCCGAGGCCCTCGACCTGCCTGACCGTCTCCTTCAGGTCTTCCTCGCTCGCCAAGGCGTAGGGCACCGAGTCGATCGGCGCACACATATCGACGGCGATGATGTCGGCGCCTTCGGATGCCAACCGCACCGCGTGTGCCCGTCCTTGTCCGCGCCCGGCCCCGGTGACGAAGGCGACTTTGCCCTCGATTCGTCCAGTCATGACAGATCCTCAGTTCTTGTTGTTGAATCCGGCGTCGACCGACAATGTCGTGCCGGTGACATAGCGCCCGTCGTCGGACACCAGGTAGAGCACCGCGTTGCTGACGTCCTGTACCGAGATCAGACCGACCGGCATCGCATTGGTGATATGGGGAACGAGCTGCGGGTTCTGCTCGAGAAACGTCTCGATCGAAGGGGTCGCGATCATGGGCGTTTCCACGCCTGTGGGGTTGACCGTGTTCACCCGGATCGAGTGGGCTGCCAGGTTGTTGGCATACGAGCGCATCAGCCCGACCAGACCGTGCTTGGAGGCGACATAGGCCAAGGCCCCCCGCGACGGACCGAGGATTCCCCGCAAACCCGCGGTAGAACTGGTCAGCACGATGGCCCCACCTTGCCCACGCTCGATCATCGAAGGCACAGCCGTTTCGAGCGTATTGAGGACACCGGTGAGATTGATGTCGATCGTGTCCTGCCAGGCCTCGTGCGGTTCATCGGCGGCGAACAGTGCGACCCCGGCATTGGCGATCACGATGTCCACGGGACCGATCTCCGCAACGCCCGCATGGAAGGCGTCCGCGAGTTGCTGCTCGTCTCGCACATCGGCCTCGATGCTCACCGCACGCCGGCCGAGAGCTTCTACCGCCTTTCTCGTTTCGGCAAGATCCTCCGACGTCGCCAAGTCGTAGCGCGCCGACGCAAGCTGCGTG
Organism: Nocardia sp. NPDC102475; assembly: GCF_055584605.1. Lineage (NCBI taxonomy): Bacteria > Bacillati > Actinomycetota > Actinomycetes > Mycobacteriales > Nocardiaceae > Nocardia > Nocardia sp. NPDC102475. The sequence goes on from NZ_JBVJLS010000031.1 coordinate 84,571, forward strand.
CATATGTCGACGGCGATGATGTCGGCACCTTCCTCGGCCAGCCGAAGCGCATGGCTGCGGCCCTGCCCGCGAGCGGCGCCGGTAATGAAGGCGACTTTGCCCGCAACGCGTCCAGACATGATGAGTACCCCTTTGTACTGGTTACTGATTTTCGACGTCGGCGTCGACCGATGGCAGGTAGGCGCCGGTTTCGGACCGGTGCAGCGCGGCACCGGAGGAGTGGGATGCGCGGTGTCAGTTGGAGGCAGTCGCCGCGGTGGCCAAGACGCCACGCAGGTGTTCGAGCACGCTCGGGTCCTCGATCGTGGGTGGAATCTGCACCGCGATACCGTTCGCCAGGTCGCGCAGACTGCGGCGGAGAATCTTTCCGGAGCGAGTCTTGGGGAGCTGGTCGACAACGAACGCGGTGCGGAAGGACGCCACTGCCCCGATCCGATCGCGAACCATGTCGACCAATTCGCGCCGTACGGTGTCGACGTTGCGGCTGGCACCGGCCTTCAATACGACCAATCCCATCGGCACCTCGCCCTTCAATGGGTCGGCCACTCCGACGACCGCGCATTCCGCGACGCCCGGATGTGCGGCGAGAACCTCCTCCATCGCACCCGTGGACAGCCGGTGTCCGGCCACATTGATGATGTCGTCGACGCGGCCGAGTACCCAGACGTCGCCGTCCTCGTCTACATGTCCCGCGTCGCCGGTGCGGTACCAACCGGGATATTTATCCAGGTACGAGGTGCGGAAACCCGCGTCGTCACCCCATAGCGTCGGTGCGCTGCCGGGTGGCAACGGCAGACGGAGGGCGAGGTTGCCCGGTTCGCCGGCTGCCAGTGGGAGACCATCGTCGCCCAACGCAGTGACCTCGAACCCGGGGCTGGGCCTGCCGCCCGAACCCGGTTTGAAGGGCGTCAACTCTGCCCCTCGAAACCGCGCGGTGATCGGCCAGCCTGTTTCCGTTTGCCACCAGTTGTCGATGACCGGCCTGTCGATCCTGGACTGCAGCCACGTTGCCGTCGCCGGGTCGCACCGCTCGCCGGCCAGGAACACCGCCTGCAGCGACGAGATGTCGAGTCGATCCAGCATGTCCAGATCCGGGTCCTGCCGCCGGATCGCACGTATCGCGGTGGGGGCGGTGAAAAGGACATTGACATGATGGCGCGCGATGACCCGCCAGAATGCGCCGGCGTCGGGGGTACCGACCGGCTTGCCCTCGTACATCACCGATGTCAGACCCGACAGTAGCGGCGCGTAAACGATGTAGGAATGTCCGACGACCCAACCCACATCTGACGCCGCCCACAACACATCCCCAGGTGACAGCCCGAAGATCGTCGGGATCGATGCGGCGAGCGCCACCGCGTGGCCGCCGTTGTCGCGGACGATGCCCTTCGGTCGTCCTGTTGTTCCCGAGGTGTGCAGGATGTAGAGCGGGTCCGAGGCTCCCACCGAGACGCAGTCGTGCGGGCTCGCCGCTTCCTCGGCCGCCAGCAGGTCGTGATCGCGACCGGGTTCGAGTTCAGCGAACGCTTGGGGGCGTTGCAGCACGAAACATGCCTCGGGACGATGTCGCGACTGCGCGAGTGCGGCGTCGAGTACCGGCTTGTACTCCACCACGCGGCCCGGTTCCAGCCCGCACGATGCCGCGATGATCGCCCGCGGTGCGGTGGCATCGATTCGCCCCGCGAGCTCGGCAGCCGCGAAGCCGCCGAACACCACCGAATGGATTGCTCCCAACCGGGCACACGCCAACATCGCGATCGCCGCCTCGGGAACCATCGGCATGTAGATGATGACCCGATCACCACGGCCCACGCCCACCGCAGCGAGCGCTCCGGCTACCTTTGCGACGCGGTCACGCAGCTCACGGTAGGTGTGTGTGACGATTTGACCGGTCATCGCACTGTCCCCCACCAGGGCGGGGCGATCGCCCGCACCGGCATCGACGTGCCGATCGAGACAGTTGTAACTCGTGTTCAGCCGCGCATCGGGGAACCAGCGGCCGTACGGGCCGGTGTTCTCGTCGAATACCGCGGTCCACCGCGCATCCCAATCGATGCGGGCCGCCTGCGTGCTCCAGTAGCCCAGCGGATCATCCCGCCAGGCGCCGTAGAGGCTCTCGTAGCTCGCCATCGTGTTCCTTCTGTGAACGCTTCGGACCCCGACGGTCCGTACTCGACTGGGTGGATCACGAATGGGCGAGGAATCGCTCGATCTGGGCGGCCACGGTCTGCGGGTGCTGCTGATGCGGCGCGTGCCCAGCCTGCGGATAAACGGCAAGTTGCGCGTTGGGCAGCTCCCGATAGAGCAACCACTGGTTTTTGACCGGAAAGAACGGGTCGGTGTCTCCGTCGATGATCAGCGTGGGCTGCCCCAGCTCCCCCAGCCTGGCGTAATGGCCGGTCTTGCCGCCCATGAAGTCCATGATCAAACCGGCCATCACCTGGATGACTTCCGGCGTAACGACCGGTTCACGGTCGGTACGCAGCGCGTTGCGCTCGATATAGGCCTGCGTCTCGGCGTCCCGGCCCTCGGCGAAGAACAGGTAGCGAACGTCTTCGAAGGAATACTCGGGTGTCAGAGCGACATCGAAAACGATGTCGGTGTGCGGGTCGGTCTCCGGATTACCGCCCGGCCCCGTTCCGATCACGACAACCTTGCGCACCAACGCCGGTTCCTGCAACGCAATGGCTTGCGCCACAAAGCCACCCATCGAGAATCCCAGCACATCCACGACGTCGTGACCGAGCGCCCGGGCAAAGGACGCCGCGTTGTGCGCCTTCTCGTCCACACTGGCGGCGGGTGATCCGGTCGACGAGCCGACCGCCGCATCGCTGAACAGAATCACATGCCGGTGCTCGGCTACCGAGTCGACAAAGGCCGGATCCCAGTTGTCGAGGGTCCCGCGGAAGCGGTGCAGGAACACCAGCGGTGTCGAATCCACCGGCTGGGCTGGACCGAGCTCCCGGTAGGCATAGCGGACGTCGCCGACCTCGACGTACTTGGTTTCGATCTCGGCGGAGCGGTACTGCCGGACGGGCTGGTCGGTTACGGAAGAACTCACTGTGCACCTCATCACTCGGCGTTTCGTGGACCTTGAATGTAACCCAAGTCACTACCATGATGCAAGTCACTATGATTATGGAAGTAACCAGCTGGTGACCGTCCAGACAGCTTCACGCCATGGGCCGGCGCCGCTGTTCCAGCACCGCCCGCAAGCGATCATCGGCAGTCGGGCCCGGCAGGAATACCGAGTGCTCGTCGTCGAGCGGATGACCGGTCGAGCGGTCGATCAACAGCGGTTCGACATCCAACCCGGACTCACTGTCGACCAGCCGCACATTAGGAGCCGCAGGAGGAAAGTACTGGTTACCCCAGGCATACAAGGCGATCAGCACCGGACGAAACGCGTGACCGGCCTCGGTCAGAACATATTCGTCGCGCGGAGGACGGTCGTTGTACCGGCGTCGCTCCAGCAGGCCCGCCTCCACGAGTGCACCGAGCCGGCGGGACAGGGAATTCGGCGAGATACCGAGGCTTTTCTGGAACTGCTCGAACCGGGTGATGCCGTGCGTGGCATCGCGGAGGATCAAGATGCTCCACCACTCCCCCACCTGGTTCAGCGCTAGCGCAATCGGGCAACTCATACCGTCGAAGCTCTTGTGTTCCATAATGGAAGTCTATGCGGAGCTCGTGCTGGCCGTTCCCAGCCGACGCCCTCACGGACACGTTCGGTGTCAGTCGGCCAGGAATTTCAGTGTCTCCGGTATGAACTCATGGTGGTACTGGAACACGCCACCGTGGCCGGAGTTGGGATAGATCTTCAGCGTCGCATTCGGCAGGCGAGCGGCCACCCCCGCGGAATGCGCACTCGAGACCATGAGGTCATGGTCTCCGTTGGCCACCAGCCCAGGAACCGTGATCGCCGACAGATCGTGCTGCGGCGAGGTCGAGGAATCCGTGGTGGATGTCGGGCGGCGTTCCTATCGGATGGCCAGTCGCCGGAATTTCCCCTGCAGCACCCGGCGGCTGTCCATCTGCGGCGGCCCCGGTGTCCCGGCCGGTTTCACCGGCAGTAGCGGTTCGATTACCGCCCACAACTCGTCATCCACGATCCAAGATGCCGCCACACTGAAACATCCTGCACTGCAACGGAACCCGATGCCAACCGACCGAACCTGTCAGGAGCTTAAAGCAGTCAATTCATTTTGGTGATTGTGGTAGGTCCCGACCATCCGCACGGAAGCCCGCAGCGGCCGATGGTGGTGACCACAGTTCGACCGTTCGCAAAGAAGGTCGTAATGAGAAATGCCTGCGAGGTGTAGCCGCATTCGGGGCAGGCGCCGAAATAATTGAGCACTTCCCTGATCTTCTGATGCGTAATGGCCGAAACTGTGGTAGCTGCCGAGGCCTGCGCGGAGGGCGTGTCGAATCGTGCATGCCGATGCTTCATGAGTTGGTGTGATCGGAGATTACGTGAGGATGCATGCACGATATCTCTGGACGCCCGAGGTCAACGTCCAGTGAATTCGGCCTTGTTCGGCCCGGACCGGTCGAACGAAGACAAGCCGTTTTGGGCATCGTCCGTCGCGAAGCACGACGCTAGCAGTGCCGACTCCAGTCGCAGACCCAAGCTCAGAGCCATTTCGCCACCATCTTCGAGAGCCTGCTTCGCCAACCCGAGTGAAGCCGGGCCGCGGGCGAACTTCGCGGCGTCTTCGAGTGCGTCGCTGATCACCTGCTCGGGCTCGAACACTCGGTTGGCCAGCCCGATATCCAGCGCTGTCTCGGCGTCGACGAAGCGACCGGTGAGGACCAGATCCTTGGCTCGTGAGAGCCCGATCAGCCGTTGGAGACGCTGCGTGCCTCCAGCGCCCGGCATGATCCCAAGGGTAACTTCGGGCAGACCGAGAGTCGCGTCGGCCGCGACATAGCGCAGATCAGCGGCGAGCGCTATCTCACACCCGCCACCCAACGCATAACCGTTGACAGCGGCGATGGAAATCTTGCCCATCGCCGAGAGCTTGGCAAGGCTACGCTGCAGATGAGTACCGTGCTTGCGATATTCGAGCATCGTCATACCGACCATGGCCTTGATATCGGCCCCCGCGGCGAAAACCTTCGGCCCGCCCCGTATCACGAGTGCGCCGATGTCATCTCTTGCTTCCGCCTCGTCCACCAACTCCCCGATCCTGATCCACACGCTGGGATCCAGCGCGTTCACGGGCGGCCGATCCAATCTCAACACAGCGACCCTGGTGGCCGTGTCGACCTCGAGGCGCAGGCCCTCACTCTGTCCACCGCGATCGGCGAGCGCGGAGTTATTCTGCGGATCAATCATTTCTTCTCTCCTTGTGCGCTGCGATGCCGCGGACGACGCCCGATAAACATGTGTCTCGTCCCCGCGACGACGGATCGTCCGGTTGCCGCTGTCGGCGCTACCCAGTGAGGTGCTATTCGCACTGGTAGCCGCCATCGACAGTGAAAGTCGAAGACTTCCGGATTGGGACTCTCGACCGCGCTGCGAAGAAGCCGGTACGTGTCGGCGGGCGTCGACGGCATCACGACCGTGAGCCCAGGTATGTGTGCGACCAGGGTCTCCAGGCTCTACGAGTGCTGGCTACCGGAGGACCGTCCGGCACTGAACTGCGTTCGCAGCACCACCGGAACCCGAGCCCCGCCCCCCGTCATGAAGGGAAGCTTGGCTGCTTGGTTGAGGAGCTGGTCGAAGCAGACACCCAGAAAGTCCATATACATCAGTTCGATGACCGGTCGCAGCCCTGCCATTGCCGCCCCGACCCCGAGACCCATGATCGCCGTCTCGGAAATCGGGGTATCGCACAGCCTCCCGGGAAAGCGATCGGCCAGACCACGGTCAAGCCGAAGACATTGCCGCCGGAACCGACGTCGATACCCGCGACGAACACCCTCGAGTTCTCTTCGCGATGCAATGGCCATGACCGCGGTGAGTGGACGTGATCACCTCACACGCTCGCCCAACGGCCAGCACACGCCGACGGCGGACGCCTCCTGACCGATCGAAAGATGCACACAGCCAGGGATTTCGGTCGCCTTGTACAACTGCGACGCGGTCTCCTCGAACTTGCGGATGCGCACCATTCGCTGGTAAGCCTCCGCCAAGGCGAGTGGCCCCGACAGGCCCATCGTTTCGAACAGTGGCCATAGACCCTCGACCGAGGCGGTGTCAGTCCCGCGCCCGCCGACCGCTACTACGCTCGGGGGCATTTCACTCCTCCTGCCCGTCGTCGCCGGACGTATCGTCCTGATGAGTTCGTCGCCGAACCGGGTGACCGACGACGAGTGGCCAGCCTCTTTCGCGCCAGCAGAACCTTCGGACGCAGCACCACCTTTTCAGCACGGCCTGGTCCCGACAAGTTGATCTATCAGCGCCATCAGACGCCGAATCCATTTAACAGCTGGACCAGCCTATAAGGTCAGCCTCGACGGCGGAGGAGGCCCTATTGTTCAATCAATCCGTGTCGACGCGTGCCCGCCGATTGAAGATCTACGCAGGCGTTCTCCGCTCTTAAAGCCTCGCCGGGAGCACGCGCCTACTACGACAAACAACGCGGCCGCGGCATGAACCACAGTGCCGCCCTACGCCACGTCGCGAACCGACTCGTCGGCATCCCGCACGGCTGCCTGAAGACCAGCTCCCTCTACGACGAGACCACCGCCTGGACCCACCACAACCGAGACATACCGGCCGCTGCTTGACAACAGCAGACCCTGGGATGTCTCTGTCGCGAATGATACGACGGCACGTCGAGGTCACCGACTCGATCACGTCGACTGCCGACTCCACTTGCCCCGTGCAACCCCGCTTCGGCTTGCAGGGCGAACAGTCCGCTCGACTGTCGCTACTGGTCCGCAATTGCGGGCGCCTCGGATGGCTCATGAAGCAATCCGTTCAACAGGAGATTGCCGAGCTCGTTGAAAATATCGGCTGCAGACATGCCTGTCCGGTCGAGCAGTACGCCCGACTGGACACCTTCCAACGCAAGTGCAACCATCTGCGACGCGAACACACCGTCCTTGGCGCGAAAGTGGCCGGACTCGATCCCCTCATCGACGAGCTCACGCACGCGCTCGGCGGCACGCGCGGTATTGCGACGATAGATCTCGGCCGTGGGCCCGAAAGCGACCATGTCGTCGTAGAACGCTCGAGAATTCCGGCGCATCGCGTCGGCCACACCCTGCAAGTAAGTCATGATCCGGGCGCGCGGATCTTCCACGGCCGTCGCGCTGTTCTCGATGCTGGCGGCCGATGTCCCGAAGAACTGCTTGGTTGCCAGCACGACGAGTTGTTCCTTCGTCGGCGCGACGCTGTACAACGTCGCCTTGGAGCAGTGCAGCCGCTCGGTCAGCTCCGCGATCGTAATGGACATGAAGCCCTCGCTGAGAAATATGTCCTCAACCCTGGCGAGCAAATCAGCTCTGCGCGCCGTATCGACACGCCTCCGCCGGGGAGTCTTGACCGTCGATGCGCCGCGAGGCGTTGACGCAGTTGGCATGGCGAAAGTCTCCCACAGAAGATCCTGAACAAACTCGGCCCGCGTATTGCTCTCCTCCCTGCATTTGTCTGGTACGTTATAGGGTAACATTCGATTCAATTTCGTACCCGTCGGCAGTCGTCAGGGTCCGCTTCGACGCTCTCGTTGGAGAGAACTTCTAACGGTAGGCATAGCGAGGGGTTCATCGCCCCTTCTTCATCCGGACCGGCGCATACCGGCACCGAAAGGAGACCCGGATGACAAGCGAGGACAGGCGAAGCCGAGCCGGGGCGCACCGCCTATCGGCGGGTTTTCCAACCCGGGCGCGGGGCGGTGACGACGACCAGCCGCACTCGATCGAGGTACGCGGCGCCACGGTGCACAATTTGAAACACATCGACGTGACTGTGCCATTACGTACGTTCGTCGCGGTCGCGGGTGTATCGGGTTCGGGGAAGTCGTCACTCGCGCTGGGTGTCTTGTACGCGGAGGGCTCGCGTCGCTATATCGAAGCGTTGTCGACCTACACGCGGCGGCGCATGTCACAAGCCCCCCGCGCGGCGGTCGACAGTGTCGAGCATGTGCCCGCCGCCCTGGCCCTGCGCCAGCGTCCCGGCGTTCCCGGAGTACGCAGCACATTCGGTACGTCGACCGAGTTGCTGAATGTGCTGCGGCTGCTGTTTTCGCGGCTCGGCTCGCATTGTTGCCCGAATGGCCATCGTCAGGAGCCCACCATCGATGTGGCTATGGGTCTCACCCTTACGTGCCCCCTGTGTGGGATCACCTTCTACCCGCCGGGTGCGGAGTCTCTGGCGTTCAATTCCGACGGGGCGTGCCCGCAGTGCACGGGTACGGGCCTCGTACGGGAGATAGATGAGGAATCCTTGGTTCCGGATCCGTCGCTGACCATCGATCAAGGCGCGGTCACCCCCTGGTCGATGCTCGGGTTGAGGGTGATGCCCCAGGTCGTCGCGGACTTAGGGGTCAGGACGGATGTGCCGTACGCCGAGCTGACCGCCGAGGAGCGGGACATCGTCATGCACGGGCCGGCCGAGAAGAGGCACATCAAGGTCCCATCGAAGAACGGCAAGTTGTTCGATGTCGACTTCATTTATCGCAACGCACGCCGGTCGGTAGAAGAGGCTTTGAACAAAACCACCAGTGAGCGCGGATTGAACCGGGTGAACAGGTTCATCAGCACTCGAGTATGTCTCGCCTGCCACGGCAGTCGGTTGAGCGCAAAGGCACGTCAATCCTTGGTCGACGGGATCGATCTCGCCCAGGCGACATCCCGGACGCTAGACGAGCTCCTGGCCTGGGTGCCGACCATCGAGAAGACGCTGTCGCCGGAGATGGTGCCGATGGCACGTCATATCGTGGACCAGTTCTCCGATATGGCGCGCCATCTGCTGGCCCTGGGCTTGGGGTACGTCAGCCTCGACCGGGCGAGTTCGACGTTGTCTACCGGTGAGCGGCAACGCGTCCAGCTTGCGCGAGCTGTACGCAACCAGACCACGGGCGTGCTCTACGTACTGGACGAACCGTCTATCGGACTACACCCGTCGAATGTCGACGGCCTGCTCGCCGTCATACGCAACCTGCTGCGGGACGGAAATTCGGTGGTGTGCGTCGACCACGACATCAGAGTTCTTCGCGAGGCGGACTGGCTCATCGAGATGGGCCCGGGCTCCGGCGTGGAAGGCGGCCGGGTCCTCGCCACCGGTGACCCCGATGATCTCGCCACCAACCCAACCTCACTGCTCGGTGGTTTCCTGATTGGACGCGAACCCGTCGTTGTTCGCGCACAGGTCGAGCGGGACAACATGTTCGAACGAGGCCGTATCGCCCTGTCCACCCAGCCCATTCACACTGTGCACGCCTTGGACGTGGAGATTCCGAAAGGGCGGGTGACCGCCGTGACCGGTGTGTCCGGATCAGGAAAAACCACCCTGATTCTGGAAAGCCTCGTTCCTGCACTTGAGGCCGTTTCGTCGCCCAGCTCGCCGCCCGCGCACATCACCGCGGTCGATGCCCCGGCGATCACCCGCGTCGCCGTGCTCGACGCTACGCCCATCGGCGTCAACGTCCGCTCGACCGTCGCCACCTACAGCGGCGTTCTCGACGACCTCCGCCGCGCCTACGCGACAACGGTCGCAGCCACCGAACGCGGTCTGACCGCCGCCGACTTCTCCTACAACACCGGATCGCTGCGCTGCACGCGCTGTGAAGGCACTGGACAGATCTCCCTGGACGTACAGTTTCTCCCCGACGTCGATATCGACTGTCCAGAATGCGGCGGCACACGCTACGCACCCGCGGCAGGTGAAATCCTGCGCCCAGTCTCGGAATCGCCGGCGAGCGAAGGCATCTCACTGCCCGACCTGCTCACCCACACCGTCCGCGAGGTCGTCGAATTGGCAGCCGACATACGCCGTGTCCGAACCCGGCTTCAGGTGCTCGTCGACCTCGGTCTGGGATACCTCACTCTCGGCGAGGCCACCCCCGCACTCTCCGGTGGCGAAGCGCAGCGATTGAAACTTGCGGCCGAGCTCGGCCGCAGTCAGACCGACACTTTGTTCGTCTTCGACGAACCCAGCGTCGGGTTGCATCCCCTCGATATCCGTACATTGCTCGCCGTCATCGGCCGTCTCAACGACAACGGCGCCACCGTCATTGTCATCGAACATGACCTCGACATAATCGCCAACGCCGACTACATCATCGACATGGGCCCAGGCGGCGGCACCTCCGGCGGCCGCATCGTCGCCACCGGAACACCGAGCGCCGTCGCGACAGATCCGAACAGCATCACCGGCCGATACCTCGCAGACCACCTGTCGAGCACATCAGGCTGAGCCGGATATCGCGCGACGGGCATTTTTCCACGATCGCTCGCTTCTCCGGATTCCGCATGGTACCTTATTGGGTACCAAACAGACATATTAAGTACCCACATTGGAGGCCCCATGGCCCCGGACGTCGACACTCGCGTTCGAGAGATTTTCGAGACCTATTCGGACCCGGAAGCGAATGTTGCCTGGCTGCTGTGTGACCGGCATGCCGCGCAGCGGACGGCTGTGACTGTCGTCGACGAGACAGTTTCCGAGTACACCTATGGCCAGCTCGCGGACGCATCGAAGCGGTTCGCAGCGCTGCTGGTCGCCAGGGGCGTCCGCCCTGGCGACCGAGTGAGCACATTGATGGGCAAAAGTGTCGACTTGGTGACCGTGCTGCTCGGAATCTGGCGAATCGGCGCGGTGTACGTACCGCTGTTCACCGCCTTCGCCGAGGACGCGATCCGCTCTCGGTTGACGGAATCCTCAGCAGTGCTGGTGGTAGCAGACAGGGCTCAGAGCGGCAAGATTCCCGAAGGCGAGTGGCAGGTCATCATCGCGGACGACCCGGGACCCGAAGGTCTGCACGCACACCTCGATAAGGTCACGACAGACCCAGGTGACCCTGTAGCGGTCGGCGGTTCCGCAGCGCTGGTTCATATGTTCACCTCGGGGACAACGGGGACCCCGAAAGGGGTCGTCCACCCGGTGACTTACATCGCGGGCTGGCACAGCTATCTCGAATTCGGACTCGGTGTCCGCCCCGACAGCTCGTTCTGGTGCGGCGCCGACCCCGGGTGGGCCTACGGCCTCTACACCGCCATCATCGCCCCCCTGGCAGCCGGCGTCCCCACCGTTCTATTGCGCGGCGGCTTCTCACCGAGCACCACCTGGGCGGTACTGCGAAACCTGCGAATCACCGATTTCTCGGCCGCTCCGACCGTATACCGAGGACTGCGCGCCTCGAACCTCCCCGTTCCCGACGACCTGGCCGTGCAACGTCTGTCCAGCGCCGGTGAGCCACTCACTCCCGAAGTCAACGCGTGGACATCGGCCACGATGGGCCTGCAGGTGCACGACCACTACGGACAGACCGAACTCGGAATGCCGATCGGCTATCCCCATCACCCCGACCTGCGCCGTGATCTCGTAGCCGGCGCGATGGGAGTCACACTGCCCGGCTGGGAGATGACAGTGCTGCGCGAAAACGACGATGTTCCGGCCGAGGCCGGAACGATGGGCCGACTCGCTGTCGTCGTCGCCGACAGTCGGTTCATGACGTTCACCGGCTACACGCCGCCGGCCGGCGACCGATTTTGCGGCGACGGCCGATACTTCACGACAGGCGACACAGCCAGTATCGACCTCGACGGAACCATCCGGTTCTCGTCGCGCGACGACGATGTCATCATCATGGCCGGCTACCGCATCGGGCCGTTCGACGTGGAATCCGCGCTGCTGCGCCACCCAGCTGTCGTCGAATGCGCAGTCATCGCAGCGCCCGACCCCGTACGCGGGGAGGTCGTCGAGGCCTTCGTCGTTCTCGCCGACGGAGTTAGCGAGTCCGAAGACTTGGTCGCCGAGCTTCAGAAGTGGGTGAAAGAGAAGTACGCCGCACACGCCTACCCGCGGCGCATCCACATCGTCGACACGCTCCCGAAGACACCCAGCGGAAAAATCCAGCGCGCAGAACTTCGTCGCAAGCGACGCGACGAGACCGAAGCGAACGCCGGGGCATCATGACTCCCGCACGCGAACCCGTCGTGGTCACCCGAAGTGGAGCGATCCGAATTCTGACGCTCAACAGACCGCACCGGCTCAACGCACTCGATGATGCACTCATCGACGCGCTGGACGCGGAACTGACAGCCGCCGAGGACGATTCACAGACCCGATGCCTGATCCTCACGGGCAGCGGGCGTTCGTTCTGCGCCGGCGCTGATCTGCAGCACTTTCTCAGCCTGCACGCTCGGATGGGGACGCCCATCTCCTTCCTGCGCCGAGTCTCCGCACTGATAACTCGCCTGGAAACAAGCCGGCTCCCGAGCGTCGCGGCGCTGCACGGGCACGCGGTGGCCGGCGGGCTGGAGCTGGCGCTCGGCTGCGATGTTGTCGTCGCCGCCGAGTCCACCGTCATCGGCGACGGGCACATCCGTAACAACCTGCTTCCGGCAGGGGGGTCGAGCGTACGGATGCCTCGCAAGTTGGGCGAGTCCATGGCTCGATGGCTCGCGCTGACCGGCACCCTCCTACCCGCCCGCCAACTCGCCGGGACGGGCTGGTTGCACTCCATCGTGGCCGACGACGAGCTGGCCGACGCCGCGGTGGCCGTCGCCCGCGAGCTCGCAGACGCCGGCGGCCCGGCCCAGTCGGCCTTCAAGTCATTGCTGTTCGAGCTCCAAGCGATGGACACCCAGTGCGGGCTGGCCAAAGAACTCGACGACTTCGACGCGCACTGGAAGTCGAACGACGTACCTACCACTCTCTCCGCATTCCTCACTCGAAAAACCAAGTGCGCCAGCACGACCGAGCCCCCACGCCAAGAGACATCAGGACAACAGTGAACCGCTACGAAGACCAAGTCGTACTCATTACCGGTGGCGCCCAAGGACTCGGCGCCGCGATGGCACAGCGTTTCGCGGCCGAAGGCGCCGTCGTCGCCATCGGCGACCTCAACCACGACGCTGCGGCCGAGCTCAGCACAGAGTTACAGGATCGATTCGGCCGGCCCTGCCTGAGCCATCGCGTCGACGTCACCTCCTCGGCCGACGTCGCTGCGTGGGCCGACGAGATCGCGAACACGCACGGACGCATCGACGTCCTCGTCAACAATGCCGGAATCATCCGCGACAACAGAATCGAGAACATCAGCGACCAGGACTGGCACTCGGTAGTCGATGCCTCCATGACCGGATCCTTCTTCTGCGCCCGGGCTGTCCTGCCACACATGCGATCTCGACGCTACGGGCGCATCGTGTCCTTCTCCTCGATGAGCTGGCGCGGAAACTTCGGGCAAGCCAACTACGTCGCCGCCAAAGCCGGCATCGTCGGACTCACCCGCACCATCGCACTCGAAGCCGCACGCGACGGCATCACCGCCAACGCCATAGCACCCGGCCTGATCGAGACCCCGATGCTGGCATCGATGAATGCGGCCGCCCGCGACAAGCTGACTTCCAAAGTGCCCCAACGAAAAACAGGCAGACCGGAGGACATCGTGGAAGCCGCTGCCTACCTGTGCTCACCCGGCGCGGGATACGTCAGCGGCGTAGTCCTCGACGTAGACGGCGGCCTGGGAATCGGTTCCTCCATCCGCTAGCAGAGCAAAGAAGCCTGGTCCCCATGGATTACTTTCCGCCACCACACGAGTCAGCGTCGCCGAAAGCACCGACATCCACGGACCCGCAGACGATGGACGGCAGTAGCTGTCTACCCAACAAAGGAGTTGCGTCATGAGGTATCGCCTTCTTCGACCGGCAGTTGCTGTGGTGACAGCCGCGGCCGTTGTCGGTTTCACCGGGCACGCCGGGGCCGAACCTGCGCCGACGCCATCGGCATCCCAGGATTTCTATCTGCCACCCGATCCGTTGCCTACGAGTTCGAATGGTCAACTGATCCGATCTGAGCCCGTCGCTCTGCTGGCCGGATTGGCGCCACCGGGGGTCGCCGCGACGCGGATCATGTATCAAAGCGCCGACACGCGCGGCGTTCCCATCGCTACCACCGGGATGGTGCTGGCCCCGACAGCAGCGTGGTCCGGCCCAGGCCCGCGGCCGCTGGTCACCTACGCGATCGGCACGCACGGCGCCGGCGACAATTGCGCGCCCTCGAAAGTCCTCACCGATGGCGTGACAGTCGATGGCTCGGGGCGGCCCATGGTGGAATATGACATCGGCGACATGGCAGCGTTGCTGGCTCGTGGCATGGCGGTGGTGGTTACCGACTATCAAGGATTGGGAACGCCGCCCGGGCACACCTATCTGCAACCGGTCCCCGAAGCGCACGCAGTGCTCGACGCCGCCCGCGCCGCGATTCGGCTCGGTGTAGTCGATCCGCACGCTCCTGTCGGTGTCTGGGGCTACTCACAGGGCGGCAGCGCTGCGGGGGCGACCGCAGAGCAGGCCGCCAGCTACGCCCCGGACCTGAATGTGCGAGGCTCCGTTGTAGGCGCTCCCCCAGCCGATGCTTCGGGCACGGTCAGGAATCTCGACGGTAGGGTTTTCACCGGGTTGGTCGGCTTTTTCGTCAACGGACTCATCGCAGGCTATCCGCAATTCGCCCCGAAAATCACGGCAATGTTCAACTCGCAGGGCATCGACTTCCTGCACCGCACTGCCGCGATATGTGACGTAGGAAGCGCGGCCGACTACGGGTTCCGGTCAACCAGCGAGTTCACCGTCAGCGGGAAGCCGATCATCGACGATCTCGAGGCCGACCCCGAGATACACAAGGTCCTCGACAGCTTCGTGCTCGGACGCACACCGCCTGCAAAACCTGTGCTGATCATGCAGAACATCAATGATGACGCCATTCCGCCGCAGCAAACTCAGGACATGGAGAACGCGTGGCGCCGCGAGGGCGCCGATGTCACAGACGCCGACATCAACACTCCGCCATTGCTCCCGCAAGCGGGAATTCTGGGCCATGCGGTGGGTTTGACCACATTCAACATCGCCACCGATTGGCTATACGACCATCTCACGCATTAGCACCTCTCTCGGCATGCGCGAACTCCATTGTCGCCCAGGTTTCGGCCGCTATCCACAGAAGTAGGTTCGAACCCGGTCGCGTTGACGCACCAGCGACGACCGGGTTCCTACCCCGCCAATCGGTATTTCGCAAGGACAACCGCTCATGACACTTCTCCACAAGTGCCGCCGGCCACGCGCCGACGACGGCCACGATTCGTGGTCACTGAGCGACAACCGTCATTCGCATCGCTTTCGCCGCGACCAGGCGATGACTACGCCGCGCCCGAATCCGCCGATTCGTAATTCAAAGGCAGACCCGCCGTCGCCGGACACGGATGAGAAATTATGGTTCCCCATGCGAGGCGACGTCCATTTACGGATCTGGCTGCATGTAATCGCGGACGCCCGTGATCGCCGAGATGCTGACGATCTTCGACCTTGTGGACGAATACCCGGAACCGGCTTCGTCCACTGATCACACACGTCGATCGATCGGTCGAGCACCTCACCCAGCGGAAGACCCCTATAACGCATTTATCCGTTTCTGTCGGGTGGACGGGGCAGACTCCGGGCCGCTCACAGGCCTGACGATGGCCGTCAAAGAGTGCATATCGGTGGCCGGGGTGCCGATGACCAACGGCTCACGCATGTTGCCCGGGATCGTACCGACCGAAGACGCTGTCGCGGTGGAGCGTTTGTTGACGGCGGGAGCGTCTGTCGTCGGCAAGACAAATATGGAAGACATGGCCTTGGGCACCGGCTCGGCCAGCGCGTACGGGCCCGCCAAGAATCCCGTCGCTCCCGAATACGGCACCGGAGGGTCATCGAGCGGTTCGGCAGCCGCGGTCGCTGCGGGAATGGCTGATTTCGCGTTGGGCGCCGACGAAGCCGGCAGTATCCGGATTCCCGCGGCGTGGTGTGGACTCGTGGGAATGAAGGCGACCCACGGCCTGGTGCCGTCGTACGGCCTTACATACCTTGATCACACCATCGATCACATCGGCCCAATGACCATCGACGTCGAACTCAACGCCCGAGTGTTGTCGGTGCTGGCAGGGCCGGATGCCCGCGACCCACAATGGGTGCGAGGCAACGTCAGGGTCGCCGATTACACCAGCGATTTGAACGCGGGGGTCGAGGGGATGACCTTCGGTGTGATTACGGAATCATTGGCGCACAGCGGAACACAGGACGAAGTACTGGGATCCTTCGCCGAAGCCTGTGACGTACTGCGTGCTGGAGGGGCCACGATCGTGGACGTGTCCATTCCGTTGTGGCCGTACGCGTGGCCAATCGAGGGGGCGCTGCTGGCGTTCAACTCCAGGGCAATGATCGATTCGGGTGGCCTCGGGTACGGACACAAAGGCCGGGCGATGCCCGGCCAAATCGAGGCCACGACAGCCCAGTTCCGGAACTCGGCAAATGACTATGCGCTACTCGGGAAGGCCAATCTGCTCATGGCGGAGCATATGCGCGATGAGTACATGGGTGTCCACCTCGGCAAGGCGCAGAACCTCCGAAATGAACTCACCCGGCAAGTGGCGACGGCACTCGACTCGGTCGACGTACTGCTCACGCCCACTACCCCTGGTTTGCCCGCGCTCATCGAGCCCAAGCGCCACACGCCGAGCGCGATGCTCGAGCGCATCGTGGGAACAGCCGTTCTCAATACATGCCCACTGGATCTGACCGGGCATCCGGCCCTTACTGTCCCCTCCGGCAGCACCAGCGCAGGCCTACCGACGGGTTTGCAACTCATCGGTGCCCCATTTGCCGAGTCGACGCTCTATCGAGTAGGCGCGAGTGTTGAGCGTGCCGACCTCTGGCGACTGGCCACCACAAGGGTGCCGGCTCCGCGACTATGAACTGCTGCGATATGAATCCCGGCGATTCCGGCAATGCGGCAGATCTTGTCGTCGCGGTGTAGTGCCGACGAAACCGTTGCCGGCGTTGATGCTTGTTTCAGTCGGGAAGAATTTGTCACCGATGCGCTGAAATTCCTGGAGCAGTGACCGATCGCGGCATCCGATCATCCGGATTCCAGGTGCGCCGGTGGCCACTACTGCGTATCGGGTCGATGGAAGATCGCCAGTTCCGCACGGCGGCAGAAAGACAGGCCTTCTCCACAGTGGGATTGTTGGGTACGATACTGAGATCGCCAGTACCCACATACGTTCCCAAAGGTCTGGTGTGAGTGTCTGGAGACCGACGAGTGAGGATCAGATGAGTCAGGCGGCGATCGAGTTCGACATGCCCGTGCCGATGCGTGATGGTGTAGTTCTCAGGGCCGATGTGTACCGACCTTCGGGCGAGGGCCAGTGGCCGGTTTTGGTGCAGCGCACCCCCTACGACAAGACTTCGTCATTAGCGGGCTTCGTACTCGACACGCTCAAGGCGGTGCGGCGCGGATATATCGTCGTGCAGCAGGACACCAGGGGGCGGTTTGCGTCGGACGGTGAGTGGTTGCCGTGGGCTCATGAGCACGCGGATGGTTACGACACCATCGAGTGGGCGGCGAGCTTGCCCGGTAGCAATGGCAAGGTAGGAATGGTCGGTGGCAGCTACACCGGCAATACCCAGTGGGCCGCAGCGGTTACCCAGCCACCTCATCTGGAAGCGATCGCACCACAAATTACGTGGTGTGAACCAAAGGACGAGATCTTTCTTCGCGGCGGCGCGCTCGAGTTCGGATTGAACCTCTGGTGGTCGCTGCTGCAGTCGATAGTCCACTTCCCGAAGGTGGCGAGCGGGCGTGACGATTTGCTCGCGAAACTCGGGGTCACCGTCAACGACTATGATCGGCTCGCTGACGCAACGTATTGGGAGTTGCCGTCGGGAGCGTCGCCAGCGCTGGCGCGCACCGGCTTGCCGGATATCGGCCTGCAGCGTGGATTACGTGATCCCGCGTCGATCACCGAGGCCCGGGTGGCCGGCCGACATGCCGAGGTCCTGGTTCCCTCGCTGAGTATCGCAGTTGGTTCGACGTGTTCCAACAGGGCACGATCGATAATTATGTTGCCGCGCGTGAACAGGGACTTACTGCCCGCCTGATTGTCGGCCCGTGGGAACACACCAGCGGGGGAAGCTTCACCCCCGGGCACCTCGGAACCGTCAACTACGGCCTGGGATCGGTCGCTTTACCCGGAAGCGACGGAACGATGACGGGAGTGCAGCTCGACTGGTTCGACCACTTCCTCGCCGATCGTCCGGCCGACGAGAACCACCAGTCCGGCGTGGACATCTCCGTCATGGGTATCAACCAGTGGAGGCACGAGGACCACTGGCCACTCGCCAGGGCGCGATCGACCGAGTTCTTCCTTCGCTCCGGTGGTCACCTATCCTCCTCCACACCGACCGAGCCGGACGCAGCTTCCACCTATGTTTACGATCCGGCCGATCCGGTGCCGACTACGGGCGGCGCCATGATCATCGCAAGCAGCTTTCCTCCTGGCCCACGCGACCAGCAGGCGGTCGAAGCACGTGATGACGTGCTCGTCTTCACCACCGAGCCGCTTACCGAGGACATGGAGATAACCGGAAGGATCAGGGCTACGCTCTTCGCAGCTACCGACGGTCCGTCCACGGACTGGGTGATGCGATTGTGTGATGTCGACGAACAAGGTCTTTCACTCAACATCGTCGACGGTATTGCCCGGGTTCGGACCGACAGCGGACGCATCGATCAGGTCGACATCGACCTGTGGTCGACCAGCATTGTGATCAAGAGCGGTCATCGACTACGAGTTCAGGTCACTTCGAGTAATTTCCCGCGCTGGGATCGCAACCTCAATACCGGCGAGGACCCACTCACAGCCACCGAACATCGAGTCGCACATCAGACGATCTATCACGATGTCACGCGGCCGTCGCGGATAATTCTGCCGATAGTCCCACCGTCTTAGAAGGACGCGACAGAACCACCAACCGCCGAACGACGAGAATCAGCGAGGTCACACATGCGCGCAATACTGCTCGAGCCGATCGACGGGACCGTTACCCCGGTATTGCGAACCATCGCCCCTCCTCGACTGACGCCGGGGTGTGTGCGTATCGCGGTGCGGGCCGCCTCGGTCAATCGCGCTGACCTGCTCGTTCGCGCCGGCACCCACGCGCCGGCGACGGCTCCCGATGCACCGCCGGTGGCGGGACTCGACGCCTGCGGAGAGGTGATCGACGTTGCCGCCGGCGTCACCAATCTACGAGTCGGAGATCGCATCATGGCCATGGTGCCGGGCGGTCTGGCCGAGGAAGTCGTCGTTCCTGCTGCCGCGGCGGTGCGCATACCCAGCACGTGGTCGTTCATCGAAGGTGCCGCCGCCATCACGGGTTTGATGACCGAACACCACGCGCTGGCGACCTCGGCACGCTTTCAACCCGGTGAAGTGGTCCTCGTGCACGCCGCCGCGTCCGGCGTAGGTACCCAGGCGATACAACTGACCAAAGTGCTAGGGGCCGGGCGGGTATTCGGCACGACACGGTCACGATCGGCGGAGTCGCCGACGCTGCGGAAGCTGGGGCTGGATGAACTGATCACCACCGCACAGACCGACTTCGCCGACCGGGTTCTCGAATCGACCGGCGGTAAGGGAGCAGACGTGATCATCGATCATGTCGGTGGACCGTATCTGGCAGACAATATCCGCGCCTCGGCGATCATGGGGCGGATCATCGGCGTCGGCCGGCTGGGCGGGACGTCGGCAAGGCTGGATATGGAAGAACTCGCCCGTAAACGGCTGAAATTGATCGGTGTGACATTCAGGACCCGCACCGACCAGGAGAAGTTCGCCATCGCCGACGCGCTTCGGGGTGTCGACCTGGAAACCCATGCCGACCAGCTCCGTCCCGTGGTCGATCGCATCTACTCATGGCGCGAGGTCCTCGACGCGCAGGAAGCCCTCGCCGACAACTCTCACGTCGGCAAGATCGTGTTGGAAGTGAACTGATCGGCGACGCGCTACACCACAGCGCGACGACAGGCGTTGTACGTCGCCCCACCCGAACTCACGCAGGATCGGAGGCGCGTATGCGCGCTGTACACCTTGTCCAACATCGCGGTCCAGACGGTCTGCGCATGGTTGACATCGATGAACCGGACGGCACCGGATGGGTAGTTGTCGACATCCGCGCGGCGGGCGTGTCTTATGTGGACCTGTTGCAGACCCGAGCCGGCTACCAGTTGGTCCGTCCGCTGCCTGCGCTGCTCGGCATGGACGCAGCCGGGGTAGTACGCAGCGCCCCCGAAGGATCCCGCCTCGTCCCCGGCCGGCGGGTGGCTCTGATCTCGGACGCGGGGACCTGGCAGCAGACGGTCGCCGTGGAGCCTTGGGCGGTATTTCCTCTTCCGGACACCGTGTCGTTCGCGGCCGGAGCCGGCGTGCTTCTCAACTACCTCACCGTGCACTTCGCACTAACGGAACGCGCACGATTCCGCTGCGGCGAAACCGTCCTGGTCCACGGCGCCGCGGGAGGTGTGGGCAGTGCGGCGCTGCGCGTGGCATCAGCACTCGGACTCGAGACCATCGCGGTCGTCAGCAGCCAGGCCAAGGCCCGCGTTGCTCTCGACAACGGCGCGACTCATGTCGTCGATGCCTCAGGCTTCAAGGACGAGGTGCTCGCCCGCACCAGGGGTCGTGGTGTGGATATCGTTCTCGACCCCGGGGGAGGTGACCGGTTCACCGACAGCTTGCGAAGCCTGGCGCCGGGTGGCCGAGCGGTAGTACTCGGCTTCACCGCGGGTGAAATTCCCACCGTTCGAGTGAATCGCCTGCTCTTGAACAATATTGCCGTGACCGGCGCGGGCTGGGCCGAGTACATGCGTGCCGACCCCGCCTACCCGGCCCGCCAGTGGACGGTTTTGAAATCGCTCCTCGACGACGGCTCGCTGACGGTACCCGAACCAGTCGTGTTTCCGATGGAGCGCGCTGCCGATGCCCTGCGCCGGCTGGACGAGCGAACCGCGACTGGCAAGATCGTCCTCACGCTGGATCCCGACCGGTAACTACACGCAGCGCCAACCTCCACGAGCTGAAAACACGCCCAAGCGTTGCGCATGGGCTCCATGATGACGGTGACCGATGATGGGTCGGTCCCCACCGGCAGCATCGACCAAAGTCGCCGCAGATAACCGGTGGTGGTGCGGAACTTGCGTCCGGCCACAGGAATTCGCAGCGAAGGACACGAAATACCCTCCCGGGCTTGCACCCATCGGCGGCCCCATGTCGAGCTGCACTACCGGATCGATGGCCCGGACGACGGCATACCGATCTTGCTCGCCAATTCCATCGGCGGCGACATCAGCATCTGGAACGACTACCTGGAGCCGCTGAGCGACAAGGGCTTTCGCGTCATCCGGCATGATCTCCGCCGTCACGGCGACTCCCCTGTCCTGGCGGGCCCGTACGCGATCGCCGAGATCGGCACAGACGCCGTGGCACTGCTCGACCGTCTCGGCATCGAACGCGCTCATGTGGTTGGCGTTTCGCTCGGCGGCATGCTCGGACTCGGCTGGCCCGGCACGTACCGCAGCGAGTACACCGCATCGTGGTGTACTCGCTGCAGTTCGGCTCGTCTCGGCAACCGCCGGATGTGGATCGACCGC